>NZ_JAUBQQ010000038.1:0-5377 GCF_036701335.1 Microcoleus sp. Pol12B5
ATTAACTCATAATTTTGCCTGGAATATCATTCTACTATGTATTTGTGTAATTAATTCTGTCTAACTACTTATAAATCGTGAAGCACAGAAGTAACAGCGGCTTTGTCCTGATAAGCGCGCGCATCTCCGTGCCCGCCGTGCAGCAAAAAAATGACTGGATAGCGCTGTTTGAGATTTTTTGCGTACCCCGGTGGCAAAATTAAACCGTAGGTGCGCTCTGAATTCATAGCTGCACTTTTATATGTTTTGAGTTCAAAATTTAAGTTGGCATCTACTACTACTTTCGGAGGGTCTAACTGAGGTGCCCCGGCAATAAAAACGTACCAGTATCCAGTCGCACTGAGGAGGATGATTGTACCCGTACCGATACCTAAAACTTTTCCCAGCCACTTAGGCATACTTTCAATCTCTCTTTTTGGTCGGCGATCGCAATCCGTACATTATATGCAAGTATATTGTAGAACTGTAGGTGAGGTCGATCTCACATTGTGCAGCATTCTCAGTAACGCGCAAGATGCCGGTTCCACAGTTAAACAACAATACATTATTCAATTCTTTAATCTAAAATGGTATGACTTATCGAAATCCCGCTCCTACAGTTGATATTATCATCGAATTAGCCGATCGCCCGCACCGCCCGATCGTACTCATAGAACGCCGCAATATTCCCTACGGCTGGGCGATTCCCGGCGGGTTTGTCGATTACGGGGAATCGGTAGAAACGGCGGCAAAACGCGAAGCTTTAGAAGAAACGAGTTTGAATGTAGAATTAATTGAGCAGTTTTACGTTTATTCTGACCCAAATCGCGACGCCCGCGAACACACTATCAGTATTGTATTCTTGGCTTCTGCAACTGGCGAACCTCAAGCCGCCGATGATGCTAAAAGTTTAAAAATTTTTGAATCTTGGCAGATTCCTCGTGAATTGTGTTTCGATCACGATCGCATTTTACGAGATTATTGGCGTTACCGTCATTATGGATTGCGGCCACATTTGTAGGGTGAGGATTTGTTGACCGCCGATGCACGCGGATTAACGCAAATTGATTGCTATGATTTATCGGTGATTTATCTGTGTTAATCTGCGGTTAAATTCATTAAACTAAATTCTATGGCAAACTTGACAATATTAGGCGGAGGTGCTTGGGGTTCGGCACTGGCAAATCTGGGAGGCAAAAAAGGCGATCGAGTTAATTTGTGGTCGCGCAGCAGTTCTGTTAATCTAGACTCAGTTATAACGGGTGCGGATGTTGTTGTTTCGGCAGTTTCGATGAAAGGGGTGGGCGCAACAGTCGATCGACTTTTGGCGTTAGAGTTAAGTCCCAGTACAATTATAGTGACTGTCACCAAAGGTTTAGACCCTGCGAGCACACGCACTCCGTCTCAAATTTGGCAAAATGCTTTTCCTAACAATTCAATTGTGGTACTTTCCGGCCCCAATCTTTCCGAGGAAATTCAGCAGGGATTGCCGGCTGCAACGGTAGCGGCGAGTTCGGATTTAGCGGCGGCCAAACAAGTCCAAAATATTTACAGTTCCGATATTTTTCGGGTTTATGTGAATGAAGACCCGCTGGGGACTGAGTTAGGTGGAACTTTGAAAAATGTGTTTGCGATCGCCGCTGGTGTTTGTGACGGTTTACAATTAGGAACTAATGCTAAATCTGCTTTGCTGACTCGCGCTTTGCCAGAAATGATTCGGGTGGGAGTTCGTTTGGGAGCACGTGCAGAAACTTTTTACGGTTTGTCTGGTTTGGGAGATTTGCTCGCTACTTGCAACAGTCCTTTATCGCGCAATTATCGGGTTGGTTTCGGATTAGCTAAAGGCAAATCTTTAGAGCAAATTTTGCACGAATTGCAGAGCACTGCTGAGGGAGTCAATACTACTAATGTGTTGATTGATTTGGCTAATCAACGCGGCATTGAAGTGCCTGTTTCTCGTCAAGTTTATCGCTTATTAAATGGTGAAATTACTGCTGAGCAAGCCGTTTTATCCTTGATGGAACGAGCTTTGAAACCGGAGATTTTATAACCTTTACCACTAGATAGGTAAGGACATAAGCAACGCCTAAGCCCCTACCCGTAGCTGAAGTTTCAAGAAGTGGTGTCACCAGTTGCTACTTATGAATTAAGAGTTGTAAGCGACATTGGCTGAGCGGTCAGATTGATGTTTTGAGCGCTCAGTAGAGAAAGAGTTTAAAGAATTGAAGATGAGTTGTGAATCCAAAACTCTTTAACTCATAGCTGCTACTTAACTCATAACTCATAATTTGCAGAGCTAGTTGAACCAGCTTTACATCTTGCCTTGCTGCATTACCTGTTGAAGGTGCTGCCGAATTTCCTGCGCGTGCTCCATGTCAGCTTGCTGCAATTTTTGAAACAGCTCAGCACAAGGCTGAGAACCGGTTTCTTGAGCATCTTTCATGTAAGTTTCGTAGGCTTTCAAAGCTTCCGACTTGTTTTGCAAAACTGTTAACAAATCATACTCGAGGTTGCTGATGACTGTACTACCGTTAGTGTTCATAAACTGACCTTCTGCTAGGATTTGTTCCAAGTTTGACCGATCCAGAGATGACTGTTCATCTATCTAGAAGGGTAGATAATTCTACTTTCCGCCATAATAAAACGCAACTTCTTTATCTTTCAGCGGGGCGAAGTCAGCAGCAACTAGCATTTTATCGAGCTCGTTTTGAGGCAGATGTTTGACACCGATTCGGACAATGCGCGATCGCATGGTATTTGACACGCCACTGCGCTGTCTGCCGGCTTCTAATCCCATCACTTGCTTGTAGAGGTCTAATTTTGCTTGCGGAATCGGAGTACCGTCAAAGTCGATTCCAGAGGCGATCGCAACATCGATCGCATCTGCACCAGTTGTAGATTGAGCCGCTGAGTTTGTTTCTGAAGACATTGTGCTGTGTTATCAAAGTTTGCTGTGCAAGCATTTTATCAGAGAATCTGCTACATAAATTATTCAATCTAAAATCTAAAATCTAAAATCGATTGACTTCGCTCAAATCCACATTTCCGCCGCTAACAATCACGCCAATCCTCGCATTTTTAGCCTGGACAACACCTGACAACAAAGCCGCCGCTGCTAACACTCCCGTCGGTTCAACAACTATCTTCATGCGTTCCCACATAAAAAACATTGTCTGGCGAATTGCCTCTTCTGAAACTGTTGCCATATCATCAACGTAATGCAGCACAAAAGGAAAGGTTAATTTTCCCAAAGATGGCGTGCGCGCACCATCAGCAATCGTATCTGGGTTAGTAACAGTTTGTAGCGTTTTCGTGCGGAACGATCGCGTCGCATCATCTGCTTGCTCCGGTTCTACTCCTATTACTTTACACTGCGGAGACAAAGTTTTTGCGGAGATCGCGGATCCCGACAGCAAACCCCCGCCACCGCAGCAAACCAGCAGCAAATCCAACTCCCCAACTTCTGCGATTAATTCCAGTGCCGCCGTACCTTGTCCCGCAATTACCCACGGATGATCGTAAGGAGGAATAATTGTTAAGTGTCGTTCTGCGCCAATTTTAGCGGTTAAGTCTTCGCGGGAAACTTGAGTGCGATCGTACAAAATAATCTCTGCACCGTAGCCGCGAGTCGCTTCTTGCTTGACTTTTGGCGCATCTGCAGGCATGACAACAGTAGCAGGAATTTGTAACAACTGGGCCGCAAGGGCGATCGCCTGCGCGTGATTTCCCGAAGAAAAAGTTAGCACTCCCCGCTGTTTTTCGGCTTCAGATAGCTGCATCAAAGCATTGCAAGCACCCCGAAATTTAAACGAACCCGTGCGCTGAAAGTTCTCGCACTTGAAAAATACCTGAGAATTTGTGCGTTTGTTGAAAGTTTCCGAAGTCAGCACCGGCGTCTTGAAAGCTTTGCCCTGCAATCGATTTGACGCCGCATCCACATCGGCGAAACTGACTGACAAGGAATTTTGGGCACTGAATGGGGCACTCATAGATTTTAGATTTGGGCGATCGAGGACTGTATTTGTAGGGTGGGCATTCCCCGCTTCACTCCTACCATTAAATTATAAATTTTATATTTTGGAGGACAAGAATTATTAGGTGTTGCGCTTAATGGTTAAAAAAGCTGTTGACTAAAATCAAAGTTATGAAAATTTACTATCAAAAAGTAAAGTGGTGTTTGTAGTGGCATAGGAGAGGGATTAATGAATACAAATTTAACCACACCCTGATTAATTGTATGGGAATGGCACGGCGCTGTATCCTATCCTAATTTTGGATAACGGGTAAAATAAACCGGATTAAATGGTGAAATTGCCCTCGCGAGTGCGATCGACTTCAGCCATCGACAACAACGCAAAAGAAGACACGGCAATGCCATTTTTCTGCCCAAAAAAGAGCGACTAAATTGTTAAACAATTACAAAAAAAAGGACACAGTATTACTATGTCCTTACCTCTGTATTGTAGGGACACAGCATCGCTGTGTCCCTAACCGTACCGATATCCCGATTAGGATTCTTGCCGTTTAGAACAAGAACAATTCAGAATTACCGGTCGGTCCCAAATTGACATCGACAGTAGCAAACAAACTGTTACCACCAACCGTAGAACCGTTGCTATCGTAATACAGTTTAGTAGACAAACCGTCGTAGATAGCCATGATGGACGGCCCGGTTAAAGTTGCTTCAAACACAGTTACATCAGACACTGTGCTGCTGTAAGCGTAGAAACTCGAAGCCAAGGACACTCCGGTGGTAAAGCCTGCAAAGCCAGTGCTGTCGAGGTTAATTACATCATCAACAATGCTGTAATTGGTAATTAAGTCGCCGCCGTCAGCAGTAGTTCCGCTGAACACAAACACATCTAAACCAGCACCGCCGTTGAGAACATTGGTTCCCACACCACCTATTAAAGTGTCATTCCCGATGCCGCCGTTGAGAGTATCGCTACCGCCACCGCCGAAGAGGCTGTCATTACCATCGTCGCCGGAAATGCTGTCGTTACCCAAACCGCCGTCGAAAATGTCCGCACCGCTGCCGCCGCTGAAGATGTCAGCAAACTCAGTACCAGTGACGCTGTTATCAGCCGCATCTCCGGTAAATAAGACAGGAGATGTGAAGTTGTAACCGCCAGCACCAGAACCGAAATTGTTAAAGGCGACGGGGAAAGTGTTTCCAGCAGCAGTTAAATCCGCAACGCTACCTGAGTTGGTAGTAGTACCACTGGCAGAAGGTGCGATCGTACCTGTAAATACAAAGTCCGCCGTTCCCAGATTGCTAGCAGCCGTACCCAAGGAAGCAATAAGCGTCGAACCACCGGCTACGGTACCGTTCGAGTCAAAATACAACACAGTCTCGTTCGACGCATTAGTAAAGGCGAAGAAACCAGCAGTTGTAGAA
>NZ_JAUBQQ010000038.1:5477-52048 GCF_036701335.1 Microcoleus sp. Pol12B5
ACGAACTCTTTGCCAGTAATGTCAGGAGTTGAACCGCTAACACCGTCAAAGTTAGTCGTAGTCAAATTGCCGAAAGCACCGCTGACAAACTGGAATTTGTCAGTTCCAGCAGTAAAGTCAGTAATCGTATCACCGCCTTCGCCTACTGCTTTGTAAACAAACAGATCCGCACCAGCACCGCCAGTGATAACATCTGCACCAGAACCGCCGCTGAAGATGTCAGCAAACTCAGTACCAGTAACGCTGTTAGCACTCGCATCTCCGGTAAACAAGACAGGAGTAGTGAAGTTGTAACCGCCTGCACCAGAACCGAAATTGTTAACTCCGGTTGGGAAAGTATTCCCAGCCGCAGTTAAATCGACAATGCTGCCTGAGTTGGTAGTAGTACCAGCAGGAGAAGCGATCGTACCTGTAAATACAAAGTCCGCCGTTCCCAGATTGCTAGCAGCCGTACCCAAGGAAGCAATAAGCGTCGAACCACCGGCTACGGTACCGTTCGAGTCGAAATACAACACAGTCTCGTTCGACGCATTAGTAAAGGCGAAGAAACCAGCAGTTGTAGAATTGCCCAGGGCTGTAGCTTGTGCAGCTTCCAAAGAGGCATAACTGCCGCCTGTGAAAATCACGAACTCTTTGCCAGTAATGTCAGGAGTTGAACCGCTAACACCGTCAAAGTTAGTCGTAGTCAAATTGCCGAAAGCGCTCGCGCTAAACTCGAATTTGTCTACCCCAACAGTAAAGTCGGAAATTTTATCGCCGCCCTCTTTAGTTGCCCTGTAAACAAACAGATCCGCACCACTGCCACCGCTTATGAAATCCAAACCGAGGCCGCCGGTGATGGTATCGTTGCCGTCGCCGCCCTTGATTGTATCGTTAAAATTGCTGCCGACAATGTTGTCATCGCCTGCTAAACCATCGAAATTAACTGCAGCGGGATAAGTGCCGAAATTCACATTGTCAGCACCAGCAGTACCTACAGGAACATTTAGTGGCTCGCCGGTGAAGACAAAGTTACTGACTTGCAGGCGAATGTTGACTGAGAAACTGGTCAAAATTTCAAAGCGTCCCGCAACACTAAATACCAGCACGGAACGGCCGGTATCGGCATCTGTAAACTGACAGAAAGTAGGCGCGTCTGTGCCGCCCAAAGCTACAAACCGCGCTTGCAAACTGGTGATGCTGTTAACGGTGATATCAGCACTAAAGTCGAGCAAATTAGCGCTGCCGATCGACCCCACAGTAGAAGTAGCAGTAATCTCCAGTCGGGTCAAGCTAGAAACGCTGAGATTACCAAAAGCTGCCGTAGAAAGCTGTAAAACATCGTCATCGACATTAAAGTCAGTAATAAAGTCAGCTTCTACAACTGTTTGAATCTCTTGGCGGGAAGTGAGGTAAATAAAGGTATCCTTCCCATTACCCCCACTCAGATTATTGGTTCCTAGACCACCTTCGATCGTGTCATTGCCCTCATTTCCAGTTAATGTGTCATTCCCAGCACCGCCTATTACGGTGTCATTGCCGCCGCCAGCTTCGATATTGTCATCCTCATCGCCGCCGTCGATATCGTCAGCGTCATTGCCGCCTTTAATTGTGTCGTTGCCCAAGCCTCCTTTTAGTGTGTTTTTGCCTAGGCTAACTTCGATATAATCATCGTCGTCGCCGCTGTCGATATTGTCATCGCCATCGCCGCCTTTAATTGTGTCCTTGCCTTTGCCGCCGATGATTGTGTCTTTGCCTTGACCTGCTGTAATGTTATCGCCACCCTCGCTGCCTACGATGTTGTTAGGGAGTGTCGCAGAACCGGCAATAGCTTGACCTTGTGGATTGCCAGCAAAATTAAAGGAATCTTGCTCGATTTTCAAGCTAAAAGTTTTGCCGGTGAGAGCTCTTTGGCCGTTGGTAGCTTGAAAACCAAAAGTAGCCGCACCGACAAAACCTACTGCCGCTCTGAAAGTTACCCTGCCTGCGTTAACGTCTTCTTGAGTGAAGGTAACGCCCGTTTGTGTTACGGCGACTCCATTAACAAATAGTTGCCCGGTTGTAGCAGGGGGCAGCTCGGTTAGCGTGAAAGTTATGCCGGCAGGACCTTGCCCGGTATCGGAAACACGCAACAAATTAGGAGTAATAGTTTGCTCCTGGCCGCTGGAACCAGCAATCAGGGTCTCACTAACTTCCAGTTGCGGAGGGTTAAAAATCGGAGTGAGAGGTTGATTTGGAGTTGGAGTTTGAGGTTGAGTTGGAGTTGGAGTTTGAGGATCAACTCCCAAAAAGTCGGCCGCAGTGATAAGCGTTGCGTTGACATTCAACAATAGCGCCAAGGCGAAGTTATTGACCCGAATTTCGGTATTGACACCGATTTGTATAAAGGTCAAGCTGCTAAAGTTCAAGTCGCCAAACAGCAGAAACTTGTCGCTGTCGTCCTCGAAGTCAGTGATGACTGCACTTGCATCAGAGTTACTGTCACCCATGACATAAAGGTCATCTCCAGCGCCACCGACACAGGTATGGTTGCCAGTACCGCCCATCAGCGTATCGTTGCCTTCGCCGCCCATCAGCGTATCGTCGCCGTCGCCGCCGCCGCTAACGCTGTCGTCGCCGTCGCCGCCGTCTGCCATGTCATTGCCGTTGCCAGTCACGAGGGTATCGTTGCCAGCACCGCCCATCACGCTGTCGTCGCCGTCGCCGCCGCTAACGCTGTCGTCGCCGTCGTCGCCACTGCAAACGTCGTTGCCGGCACCGCCCATCACGCTATCGTCGCCGATGCCACCGCTAACGCTGTCGTCGCCGTCGTCGCCACTGCAAACGTCGCTGTCGCCACCGCCACTCACGGTATCGTTACCGGTGCCACCGCTAACGCTGTCGTCGCCGTCGTCGCCACTGCAAACGTCGCTGCCTACACCGCCGCTAACGGTATCGTTGCCGTCGCCGCCGCTAACGTTGTCGTCGCCGTCGTCGCCACTGCAAACGTCGCTGCCTACACCGCCGCTAACGGTATCGTTATCTTTTCCGCCGTTAAGCGTATCGTTGCCTGTGCCGCCGCTAACGTTGTCCTTGCCTGTGTCGCCCCTGACGGCATCATTGCCTTCGCCGCCCTCACAATCGTCGTCGCCTTTGCCGCCATAGACGGTATCGCTGCCGGCGCCGCCGTCAACGTCATCATCTCCTTGGTTGCCGTGCATTAAGTCATCGCCGTCATCGCCTTCGCAGAGGTCGTCGTCGCTGCCACCCATCACGGTATCGTTATCTTTACCGCCGTTAAGGGTGTCCTTGCCTTTGCCGCCCATGACGGTATCACTGCCGAGATCGCCTCTTACTTCATCGTCGTCATCGCCGCCCTCGCAATCATCGTCATTTTTGCCGCCGTAGATATTATTTTTTTTGCCACGGTTTCCTTTGATTTTGTCCTCGCCTTGTTTGCCGTATATCTCTTGCTGCTCGCCGGTGGCGACAATGAGGTCATCGTCATCGCTACCGACGACGGTTCGGCGGCGATCGATGCCGTTGTCATTTTCTAAGTCATCGTCATCGTCATCGTCATCGTCATCATTACCTCCGATGGTCTGGAAATCGTTGTCATCATCTAAGTCATCTAAGTCATCTAAGTCATCTAAGTCATCGTCATCGTCATCATCATCTAAGCCATCGTCATCGCCCACACCTGTTGTGGATGCGCCGTTAGACTGATTCAGAAATGTGGTAACGCCGTCGGTGTTTTCGGCGAGTGCTTGGTTAATTAAATCGGCTAACTCCTGATCGGAAAGTTTAGGGCTGTTGTTGCCTAAACCCTCGACAGGATTTTCTGTTTCATCTTTTTTAACTGGAGAAAGTGTTCCCTGTCCTTCTTCCAACGAAATTAGGTCGTCCATCGTTGATATTTCCCAAAAAATGGTAAGCTTCTTTGAATCAATTTATCAGCAAACAGGAGGCTGCAGAAGATTTTTTTTAACTTCATGCTTTCGCCTGCTAGAGGAGCTGGTTTCCTCATCTTTACTATTATAGATGCCACTTAAACGGCAAGGTTTTTTTCACTGTGTTACGAGTTTTATATTCTGCAATTGCGTACCAAAATTAATTGATCCGCAACCTACACTGTAATTATTGCGCCGAAGCTCCGAGCATTTGAGATGTTCTCGGTATTTTCTACAGTAAGCTGCGCCGAATGGCTCCTGATTGTAGATTTTCTACGTAATTTCTACAGTGAATTAGCTGAATTTAAACTCGCGACTGACAACTCCTAAATAACTCCCCAAAACCTGTATCCCCCAAATTTGACCCTTGCTTTTTTTCCGTTCTAGGCTGGGTGTATTGAACTTTGGTAACACTCCCAGTTTTGACAAATCCTTCCCTGACTTAGGATTTGAATCTCTTCACTAAACGACAGCACCCTCCTAATTTTAGTTCCCGATGATTAATTAGAAATTTAGATAATTCGCCCGGACAAATATTTGTTCTAATTTTTAGTTGCAGAATTTTCTCTCGATTCGAGGAAACCTCGCGAACTGAGAAAAAGTTTTTTTTTCGGCTCAATACTAAGAGTTCTGCCAAAATATATCTATCTCAAGACAGATTGCGAAATTTACAAAAAAGTAATATAAGCACAGAATTCGTTTTTGGTGACAGTTGCAAGCTCGATCGGCATTTTGAGCGAGAATGACCCACGGCGAGGCTGCGAAACCCAGTTGTTTTGTAGGCTTCGCTACCAAATCCAATAATTTTCCGAGAAACCGGCCTGATGAGGGGTAATCCTCTAGATGCCAAAAATGATGGTTGCTTGAGAGTACCGGAATAATTTGATTGCCATTGTATTGTTGAGAGTTCTTGGCTGCTGATGTTTATTTTTGCTCCTTAACTGTAACTAGATTAAGAGAGTTAAATTAAAAGTTTTCTATATCATAAAAGCGGTAAATTAGCAATAAGTTATGAGCAATTATCGATAGTCAACTATCAATTACCGATCGCCACTGAGGTCTTAAGGATGAGGGCGGAGGGCTTACGGATGAGAACCCAGGGCTGACCAATTAATTAATTGACACAAAATCAAGATTGCACATCGGGGGTTGGTGGTAGAGGATAAGCGGTAAAGACCGATCAACCGATCGCCAAAAAAAAAAAAATACTCAACTTTCCCTGCGATATTGCCCTGAAATCGGTTGGCGAGAGCCGAAGTAATTTTAATAAGAACTAGAGATCCGCCTGGTAAAGTGCCTCCAATTTAACTTTACTCAGCAATGAGAAACTCAAGTTCACGACGAATCTAAAGGGGTCTGTGGTAGAGGTGCAAAATGTTAAAGATAGCAAGATTGGAGAAAATTCGGCTTTCACCGAGGCACAGGGCAATCAAAACTAATAAACTGTTATTAAAGTACAACTTTTATATCCTCAAAGTGTTTGAACAAATATATATGACCCCAGCGATCGCCCGATCGGGGGAAGCGCATTCAGAAACTTTGATTCAAAGAGTAAAAATTATTTTGCCGTTCGGTATTGCTAGCCGCAAAAACGCAGGCAAATTCAGAATTAAGGCGGGAGGGCGCTAAATCCGTGAGCCAGGAATTTCAACTCTCAGTCACTCCCGTTGGGGACGACGAATATCTAGTGCGGACAGAAAGGGTTGCACCCGGTGTACCCTTAGCCGAACAACAAGTCCGCTGGCCGATCAATGAATGGCTTGCACTGTCTTCTCAACTGATGAACGACCCGCTGGTGGGGTTGCTCCAAGGAAAAGCAGTACAGGGAAGCAGTTTTGCGGGTCGCGGCTTCTCCCGTTCGGGAAACAACTCAGCGCCGAATTTAGTAGCCCTGGGGCAACAATTATACAGCGGGCTGTTTCAAGGAAACTTGCGCGATAGCTGGACTTGCGCTCAAGGCATCGCCCAGCACCGCCGAGAAGTGCTGCAACTGCGACTCGGACTCAAAGGCCGGCGCTTGCCACGACTGCCGTGGGAAGTTCTGCACGCCGGCGATCGCCCTTTGGCAACCGGCACAGATGTCGTGTTTTCTCGCTACCAACCAGGTACAAGTTTGTTCAAACAAACCCGGATACTGCCTAGTGGCGGGCCACTAAAAATTTTAATGGCGATCGCATCTCCGAGCGATCGAGACAGCTTGCAGCTCAAGCGAGAAGTGCTCCATTTGCAGCAAGAACTCCAAAATCGCACCGGTCATCCTCTCAAAAACAGCCCCCATTGCCCGGAAATTCAACTGACTATTCTCGAACAGCCCGATCGAGAACAACTTACCCAAGCCCTAGAACAAGGACACTACCAAGTCCTGCACTACGCAGGCCATAGCAACTTAGGTTCCAGAGGTGGCGAACTCTACCTAGTCAGCAGCCGCACCGGCTTAACCGAAACCTTGAGTGGCGACGACTTAGCTGGATTGCTCGTTAACAACGGTATTCAGATGGCCGTGTTCAACTCCTGCCGCGGCGCTTACGGCGACCCCTCAGACCTCGCGGACGACAGCCCGGAACGGAACTTAACCGAAGCTCTAGTGAAGCGGGGCATTCCGGCAGTGCTAGCAATGGCAGAAAGCATCCCCGACGATGTAGCCCTAACTCTAACGCGACTGTTTTACCGCAACCTTAATCAAGGTTATCCAGTCGATCTCAGCCTGAGCCGGGCCAGAGCTGGGCTAATTTCTGCCTACGGTTCTCACCAGCTATACTGGGCTTTGCCGATTCTCTACCAGCACCCGGACTTTGACGGCTATTTGACCGGCGCCCCAGCCCACAGTGCGACATCAGGTTCTATGGTGCACATAATCGCGCCGGGAACGCAACCGGTACTCGCGGGTACTGAATGGAAGGCCCCATCTTCGGTTTCGGCGATCGCCCAATACCCCCCAATCCCAGCCAATCGATCCCATGAGTCAGACAATTCTGACGGCGAAGTCTGGGAATACTTTCCCGACCAATTAAAAGATCGCAGGGATTGGGTTCACCAGAACGATCGAGCCGATGCTACTAATTCACCGAACTCACCGACGGCTTCGCCGTCCTCTATTCCTAATTCTGAGTGTTCGGTGATCCAAGCAACTCGCGCCGCAGCACCGACTCAGAAACCGTTAACAAAACCGGGATCGAAAAAATTTGTCACCCTAATGCTTTGCTTGTTATCCGTAGCTTTGAGTGCTGGCTTTTTTGGGTGGCGGTACTCGAACCAGCGAGGCACGAAACCAGAAGAGTTACTGCCGGCGGTACGGACTCCCCTGTCGCAAAATTACCTGCAACAACGTCACTAAAACCGATCGCCCACTGCAATGCTTAATTTAGACCCTCTTGGCCTGGCTGCAAACTGGGTGGGGTTTTTGCTGGCTATTCGCGATCGGCTGCCTCTGGAAAAGTGATCAAAAGTATACTGCTGGATCGAATCTCCGACTTACGTTCATCAAGCCGGTTTTTACCGAAAATCAGCAGCAGCCCAACCAAGCATCGAGGAAGAAACTGGGTTTATCGTCGAGAGAGTAAGTCCGGGACTGCTTGATATGAAATTCCTTAGTCGATTGTAGATTTTAGACTTTGGCTTGAGCCCTGAGCCGAACGATTTGAGATTTTAGATTTACTCCCCAGATGAATCTGGAAGCTTGAACAAGAGTCTAAAATTTTGATCTCTCCACGGCACGAGTCGGTGGCTTGTATGCGTTTTTGAGCGGGCTGATTCGGCAGCAGGAGCATTCCTCATTCGGCACAAGACAATAAAAGCGAGAGTTACAACAATAAAGAACGTCCTCACCGTCAGTGCGATTGCTATATTTCACAATAATTAATTATGGAAGCGGCTGTGAGTTTGACACGCCCCTTCAGTTGGTGCATAAATTTTGAGAGTATGGCAGTTTACAGGCCACGAGTGGAAACCCATACATTTCCATCGAAACTCCAGGTCGGGAACCGCTGCTAATTTGTAGTGCATCAAACATTTAAGCTGTTGTGCATTTAACTCGGTCTTTTTCAATTCCCCTGTGGAAATAACCTCAAATTCTCTGGCTTGGGGCCGGAGGAGGAAGATTTTCGCCAGTTCCCCCTAGAAATATACTGATTCCTGGCGAAGTGTTAAGAGTCGCGAAGCAATCTCGCCCGATCAAAACTATTCCCCTCTTAGTGGCTGCCCGATGTTTCTGCCGCCGCGCCCATTGAATCGGGTTTTAGCTTAAACCCGTTCAAAAAAGAGGTGAAATTTCCTGGAATTTTTACCGGATTGCCTTCCCCAGACTACGTTCTGTGCAAGTTATATGCCCAAAACCTTAATAGAAGATTGCCCGTTGGTATTTGGGGTTTTGAGGAGATTTCCAGCCCGAAAAATAGAATTTACAAGTAGCTGGCAGTGACATCGAGAACAAGTGCTACCTCGTCTTGTTGAGGTAAAAGTTAATCCCGCGCCGGTAAATGCTTTCGGCAGATTTGCAGTGGCTGCGTTCTAGGTATTTCGATTCATGGCTGTCTTATTTTGACCTTGACCGCAGACACAATCGGGGATTGGTGAATGCAGGGAACAGACTTTACTGTAAAAAAGTAAAACATTTAATTTGCGACAATAATTCCTCGCGCGATCGCAAGAGAGGCTTACAGAAGGATTTGGGCCGCGAGGAGCAAATTGATCGCCCTTCGAGCATCCTTACTTGCACCCCCGGTCTTGAGGCCGCAGAAATTTCTCCAGAATCTTAATATTCAGAATTCTTAGTATTGACAGTGAAACAAAGTTAATCTAATGTGTTGTAATTGATATAAGTAAAGTCCAATAAGCGAGGTACGGTCAATGGCAGAAACAGCTACAGCACCCTTAACAGGAAAAGGTCTGCTTCAAAAAATCAAAGGCAGTGATTTGCCGCGCAGAGAACTTGCGAAGCTTTGCGGCTACTTCACAGTCAGCAAAAGTGGAGAAACCCGGATTAATCTGGCTGAGTTTTACGATGCAGTGTTAGCTGCTAAGGGCATTGAGCTAGAGAAGTCTAAAGCAGACGGACGCGGGCGAGAAGCGAGTTATCGAGCTAGCGTTCACAAGAATGGTTCGATCGTGATCGGAGCAAATTATACCCAAGAAATGGGATTAAAGCCGGGAGACGAGTTTGAAATTAAGCTCGGATACAAGCACATTCGCTTGATTCAGATCGATGTGGACAGACCGGATGTGGAATTGGATGATGAAGAGGAGGATACAGAAGAATAGAGGCGATTCCCTGCGGGATAGCTTCGCTTCACGCGATGCAGTCAGCCGATAGCAAGGCGACTGGATTAGGCATTCGCTATATGAGTATTTGCGCGCCACCCTTCGATTGAACTGATGAGCTGTCTTGACTATTTATATTTTCTCTTGTCTCGCAAAGACTACAGTGCCTCTGAACTTCGCAAAAAGGGGCAAGAGAAAGGTTTTGGCAATGAGGAAATATTGGAGGCGATCGCGCAAATTCAAGACCGCGGCTATCAGTCCGACACTCGCTTGGTGGCAAACTCGATCGCCTCTGGTGCAGGCAAATACGGGAAGTCGGCCATCAAGCGCAAGTGCCTGCAAAAAGGAATTACCAACGATTTGTTCGAGCAAGTCTGGGAAGAAGAAATTGCCGAAAATCAGGACTCCGAAGCAGAAAAACTGGCCGAATTAAAAGCCAAAGTCATGCGGAAATACAAGATCGATACTTGGGGTAAAGCCGATCCGAAAACCAAGGGCAAAGTCTTGAATTACCTGCAATACAGGGGCTTTAATGCCTTTGAAATTTGGCGACAGTGGCAGGCGGAAGAAGAGGATGAGTAAATAGTAGGGCCAAGCAAATAGATGTGGTCCCGATAGGCAAGCACACCTACACTGCTGCCGACAGGGCTAAAGTGTAAGTCCTGAGTTTTATGTAACTGTATGTCAATCCTCAGTGTTGACTAACTAAGATTCGTACATCTGCCGGTGTCTGGCTAAAAGCTCGAGATATTTCTCGTTGATTTTGGCCAGCATCCATTTCTCTTGAAAAATGGCCGCGGATTCTGCTTTGACCGGATCTGCTTCTAGTGGCAAAATATCTTTTCTAGCTGCGGTTTGCTCTGCAACAGACTTCAGCTTTTGAGGGTTTTGCTGGTATTTTCGACCGCTTTTGTGGTTGGCGTAGCGGCGCGATCGAGTATACCCCATCTGCAAGAACTTGCGGGCCATGTCGGCTCCCACAAAATCTTCGCGATCGAGATACTCTAAAAATATGGAGTAAATTTTGCTGCTGGACTCCCTGGCAATTTCAGGAGTCTTAAATCTCCAGAAAGGCAGAATTTCTCCTTTGTAGGGTTCCACCAACAGCACTCCCTGTTCTCCTTTCCCTACCCGATAAAGTTCCGGGTGCTGTCGAAAGTCGATGTTCTTAAAATCCGTATGGTAGTCGAACTGCTTCATCGGGCATTTTCTGTTTTATCTGGAACTATAGAAGCCCGATGTTTACCTTCGTCTGGTTGGGTATAAACCCAGGCCCAAGCAATGAAGACAGCTTGAAAAGGCAGCCTCAACCAGTACAGTAATTGATTGTGGGGAATCCCTTCTATCGGAATGTTGTTGACGGCTTGATTGATATTAGCTGGAAACACGGCAATAAACAAGGCAATTAATCCCCACGCCGCCGCCCTGCTCACAGGAGGAACTAATAGCCCAATTCCGCCCAAAATCTCGAAAAAACCGCTGATATAAACCAAGGCTTCCGGGTAAGGAAGCTGGGGCGGCACAATTTTGATAAAAGGTGCGGGTACTGCAAAGTGCAGCACACCTACAATACTGATAGCTACTGCGAGAATAACTCGCCAAATTTCTTTTTGACTTTTCATGGGCAATGGGTAATTAATAATTGTTAAATTGCTGTGATAATGCTTGCAAAAATTTGCGATCTGCGATCGAGATGACAATAAAGCTGAGGTCCAAAAATTCCAGCTTTCCGGGTTTGTCTGCTCTTGGTGGTGGCTGTAACGATTTTATTTCGTAGAAAACCCAGGTTTCTGGGTAAATCCCAGACAAGTTTTCACAGCACCAAACTGGAGGAAGCGAGAACTGAAATCGAAGGCCTGGACGTTGACTGCCAAAAACAGATAGCACGCATTTTGATAACAAGATTTTAATGTCTAGTTCCCTGCTGCTGTCTCTATCTTCGGGTAGTGAAACATGATTTTTGTTCCGGCTTTAGCGTTGTCAGCAGCCAAACCAGCGGGGGATTTTCTTGATCGACAAATGCACCACCGCTTAACATTAAATGAATCTTCGCCGCAATTGATGAGTGCGATTGCTGCTAAATTTGACCTAGCCTTCCAGGCGCTTCCCTACCCTACCCTACGGGAACCCCTATGAGGAACGGGAACCCTTGCGGGGAAACAGATAGCTTTGCTACCGCCTACCTTGATGAGACTAATTAAGGCAAGTAATTTGTCAATAATTTTTATAATTATTTAATATTTGCGCTTTGAGAATTATTGGGAGAGGCAATTCGGGAATGCTCTGTAATTAAAATTACTATCTAAAGTTTGAATTTTGTCAACTTCCGACCGATGTTATAATGAATGAAATTATTGAATTTGCTAAAAAGTCGATCGTCCTAGCAAATCCCCAACCATCCTGCTGGAATTGAAAATAGTCACCAACGGCAGGAACTTTTTACCCACCACATTATTCAAAAAGATTGAGCCTCCAAGCGCTGTGTCATTTTTATCTACACGCAATCAATCACCGACGACCATGAACACCTCAATAAACACCTCTAAATTTGGCATAAACCGGATGCTGCGACAATCGCTGTTGC
Source organism: Microcoleus sp. Pol12B5 (assembly GCF_036701335.1). Taxonomy (NCBI): domain Bacteria; kingdom Bacillati; phylum Cyanobacteriota; class Cyanophyceae; order Oscillatoriales; family Microcoleaceae; genus Microcoleus; species Microcoleus sp. Pol12B5. The sequence goes on from NZ_JAUBQQ010000038.1 coordinate 17,226, forward strand.
TTGGCATCTTGTCAGCAGCAGCTTTAGCTAGCGGATGGGCGCCTGGTTTGTATCGACAATCTCCAAACCTTGTTTTCGGATCAGCAGCCCAAGCTCAAGATATTACTAGCGAGGAAATTACTAGCTACGCTCGTGCTGTGTTGGCAATAGAACCCAGACGGGTGGAAGCTTATAACGAAATTAAAAAAATGGCTGGGGGTTCGGTTCCCAGAGTAGTGTGCAACGAAACTCAGGAAATTAATAGGCTGTCTGGAAATTTTCGTGGCATTGCAGTGAATTATTGCCAACAAGCTAAAAAAGCTATCGAAACCTATGGTTTGACAGTTAGTCGCTTCAACCAGCTCACTTTGCTCCAGCAAGCTGATCCGGCAGTCAAACAGCGAATTCAAGCCGAGCTGCTGCGACTTCAACAAGCGGGCAATCAATAAGCTTGAGGATTTGAGTCTTTCTTCCTCTCCCGTTCTATTAGACTTCTCCATAAAAGCTTGTTCAGGGCAGGCAGGATGCCTAAGCGCTACCTCCCCCCAACAATAATATTGGAGATTTAAATTGTTCGAGTTCCTAGACGGTAGGCAAAATTTTAAAAAAAAGCGATCGTCTGTGATTAAGTACTTGACAAAATAACATAAGTTTGGTAACAAGGTCAGAACGGGAGCGGTCAGAGAGATGAATATTTTTCAACAGGGTGTAAATCGGACTGAGATATAGCCAGTGGGAACATGATTAAGACGTTTTTAATTTCTGAAACATAAGCTGAAGATTGGAACTTCTGTCTTCCTTATTACTTCGGCTATAAAAAAGATATTCCTCAAAAACTAAATGTCAAGTGAATTGCTCTGAGGAACAGAATAAAAAAATGCTAACTTTCACTAAACATTTACCTTCAAATCCCGATGCTATTGTCAGCTTTACTTTACCAATGACAGCGGACGATCGCACTCGCAGCCGCCACCGATTCGAGACTAATACGGGGGAAAAGCTGCACCTGAGTTTGCCCAGAGGTACAGTATTGCGCGATCGAGATTTATTGCAGTCGGAAGATGGTAGCTGTTTGGTAGTGGTAAGTGCAAAACCCGAACGGGTGCTGACAGCGCGGGCATCGAGTCCGCTGCTACTGATGCGAGCTGCTTATCATTTAGGAAACCGCCACGTAGCTTTAGAAATTGCCGATAATTATTTAAGACTTTCTCCCGACTCTGTGTTGCAGGGAATGCTAGAAAAAATGGGTTTGGAAGTAACAGAGGAAATTGTGCCGTTTCAGCCGGAAATGGGCGCTTACGGGCACAGCCATTAGATTTTAGATGTTAGATTTTAGATTTACTCCCACCGATGAATCCGAGGGCTTATGACTAAATTGCTTTCGGCTATTCAAGAAGCAAGAAGTCAACAGTGAACAGTGAACAGTGAACAATCAACTTTTATCTTTGTTGCAGTTAGCTTTTGCGCCTGTGGGAGCTTATAGTTATTCTGAGGGAATCGAAAGTCTGGTAGAAACCGGCGCGATCGACAGCGAGATTACTTTGAGGAATTGGTTAGAAAATTCGCTGCAATTCGGGGCTGTGCGAGTAGAAGCCGCTGTGGTGGTACGGGCTTTGAGGGCGGCCCAGATTGGGGATTTGACCGCTTTGAGTTACTGGAATGCTTGGGCGACTGCTGCTAAGGAAACTGAAGAGTTGCGCTTGCAAAGTTGGCAAATGGGACGGACTTTGGTCAGGTTGCTGCTGGATTTGCGTGAAGCGAAGCTATCCTGCAGGGAATCGCCCGTTGCTTCTGGGTTAACAACAAGTGTAAAAGATTTGGTGGAATTTGGCGGCAATCCGTGCAATTTTGCGATCGGCTTTGGCATTGCCGCCGCCAACTGGCAGATTGAAGAGGAAGCGGCCGTGTTAGGATATTTGTACAGTTGGGCTGCCAATTTGGCGAGTGCGGGCGTGAAACTGATTCCCCTCGGTCAAACAGCCGGTCAACAGTTACTGTTAGATTTGCAGTTTCAAATTAGCTGTACGGCGAAAGAAGTTTTAAAATTAGAAGATGATGAGCTTGGGAGTTGCAGTTGGGGATTAGGACTGGCTAGCATGGCGCACGAAACTCAGTACACTCGGTTGTTTCGCAGTTAAAAATAGGAAGAAGAAAGAAGAAATAAGAAAGAATGAAGAATGAAGAATGAAAAAACTATGCCCAACCAATGACCGATGCCCGATGCCCGATGCCCAATTACCAAAATAATTATGAGTGCTTTTCGTGTAGGAATTGCTGGGCCGGTTGGTTCGGGGAAAACTGCTTTACTGGATGCTTTGTGCAAAGCGCTGCGGCAGCAATACCAGATTGCTGTAGTTACCAATGATATCTATACTCAGGAAGATGCCCAGTTTTTGGTTCGCAGTCAAGCTTTAGAGAGCGATCGAATTTTGGGCGTCGAAACGGGAGGCTGTCCCCACACAGCCATCCGCGAAGATGCTTCCATTAACTTAGTAGCTATAGAAGAGTTAGAACAAAAATTCACTGATTTAGATTTAGTTTTTGTCGAAAGCGGTGGCGATAATTTGGCGGCAACATTTAGCCCGGAGTTAGTAGATTTAACAATTTACGTAATCGATGTCGCTGCAGGCGATAAAATTCCGCGCAAAGGCGGGCCCGGCATTACTAAATCTGATATGTTGGTAATTAATAAAATAGACCTCGCCCCTTATGTAGGAGCAGATTTAGGCGTGATGGAGAGGGACGCGAAAAAAATGCGCTGCGACAAACCTTTTGTTTTTACTAACCTGAAGACCAAAGAAGGATTAGAATCTGTAGTTAAATTCATCCACTCCCATATCGCGTAAAACATCAGTCTTCATCTGCGTTCATCTGCGGTTAAAACTCCTAAAAAATCTCACCTCACTACCAATTGTTTTACCAAATTAGCCAAACGTTCTGTACTGTCTCTCACTGCTAATTCAGAAGCTGCTTGAGACATTTTTTCCAAATATTCGGAATCTCTTAACAAATACAACACTTTGCTTTGCAACATATCTGCTGTCAGTTCGCTTTGACGGAATACCACGGCGGCGCCGGCTTTAGCAAATACTTCCGCATTAAATCTTTGGTGGTCGTCAGCGGCGTGAGGAAAAGGAATTAAAATAGAAGGTACGCCCGTCACTGCTAATTCTGTCAGAGCACTCGCGCCCGATCGACTAATTGCTAAATTTGCTCGCTGCAACAAACTCGCCACATTGTCGTAAAATGGCATCGACAAATATTGCTCGTGTTTCACACTCTCAGCATCCGGGTCATTATTTCCGGTGAGGTGCACCACCCAAGCACCGGCATCAAACCAAGCCGGAGCACACTCCCGCACTAACTTATTGACGGCGACAGCACCTTGAGAGCCGCCCATGACTAAAATTACAGGTACGTTGTCAGGAATTGGCAAATTTAGAGGTTGGGGGGCGAGGAATTGCGATCGCACCGGTGTACCAGCAACAACGGTTTTGGCGCGGGGTAAATGCTGGGCTGCTGCTTCAAATCCGATCGCCACAGCAGTGCACAAAGGACTAAACCAGCGCGTCACCTTCCCCGGAATGGCATTAGATTCGTGGAGAATCACCGGCAAACCCAAAGAACGGGCCGCCAGAATTGCCGGTGCCGCGATGTAACCGCCGGTAGTAAACACTCCCTGAAAATTGCCCGCTTTGAGCAACTTCCGCACTTGAAGGATCGAGCCGGCGAGTCCGCCCAAAATCCGCAGTGTACCGAGTCCCAATCGCTGCTGAAAGCCTTCAACAGCGATCGTGTGGAGGGGGTAAAGGGATGAAACTAACTCGGTTTCCATGCGGTCTGGGACTCCTAGCCATTCGATCTGACAGTCGTTCAACTGACTAGCGGTGGCAATCGCGGGAAATAAATGTCCACCAGTGCCGCTAGCTGCAACTAACAAACGGAGGGGGGATTTTGTCAAGGTTTTTGTTTCTTTTACAAGTACAAGTTCCACAGGTCAATCGATTTTATATTTGAGGTTTTAGATTATTATGCTTATTATTCCGGCAGTTTCAGCCAATTTTCAATCAGCAATCTAAAATTAGATTGTAGATTGTGCCGTGTCCGTCCTTCCGTTGTCAGTTTTCGTTGCAGGCGAACAGTTGCCCGCGCCACGACTCCTGACAAATAACCAAATTATCACCTAATGCGTAATTTTTTGAATTTAGTGCCAAGTGTATCTCAGTATTTTTCCAGCCGTCGGAACGAAAAAGCCGATCCTCTTCGAGGGCTGCGCCAACGCGCGATCGTTTTTGGCTTTAACTGCGGGCAGTCGATCGCTCCAATGTTGTTATGTTTAACAGTGGCAAGTGCTGGCGTGCTGCATCCTAGTGCGGCAAGAGCGATCGGTACGATCGCGGCGACTCCCCAAACGATCGCCCAAACCCCTGCAAATGCGCCTGCGCCACTCACAAAAGTGCTAACAGAAATTGACGCAGCGGCCAACCGGCGCGATGTCAAAGCAGTCATGGCATTTTACAGCCCGAATTTCACTCATTCTGACGGCTTAAACAGCCAAAGCATGGCGAAAGCCCTCACCCAACTCTGGGAGCGATATCCGAGTTTAAATTACCGCACCGAGATCAAATCTTGGAAAACCGAAGGTAGCGCGATTATCGCAGAAACCATAACTACAATTGCCGGCACTCAAAAAAAGGATGGCAGAGAATTAACTCTTAAAGCTACCATCCGTTCCCAGCAGCGCTTTGAAGGTGAAAAAATAGTTAGTCAAGAGATTTTAGCAGAACAAACTCAGCTTACTTCTGGCCAAAGTCCTCCCACAATTCAAGTGAATTTGCCGGAGCAAGTTAAGGTGGGCGAAGAGTACCATTTTGATGCCATTGTGCGAGAGCCGATCGGCGATGATATTTTAATAGGGACTGTTTTGGAGGAACCCATTACCGAAAAAACCTTTTTTAATCCCTCAGAAGTTGAGCTGGAGTTGCTAAATTCCGGGGGAATTTTTAAAGTAGGTAAAGCTCCGGCTACGCCCCAAAATCGGTGGGTTTCAGCAGTTTTGATGCGACAAGGTGGAATTGCAACAGTTAGTGTGCGATTGCGGGTTGTCAAATAATAAAATAGGTGTTATGGGCATGGGGCATGGGGCATGGGTAATGGGTGATTGATGATTGGTGATTAGTAAGTGATAAATGGTATAGCGGTTATTAGTCACACGAGGTACATATTTGAAGATAAAAAAATCTCATTCAAGAAATTAAACATATAGCGGTTCTCAAGCGTGGTGAGGTATGTCCACGGAGGCATAGGCCCTATGCACGTCGGGTACCTCATGTTACTGAGAAAGGCTATACCTCACTATAGCGAGAAAGGCTATAGCAAATAACAACTAACAAATAACAAAACTAACAAATAACCAATGACAGTCAACAGTCAACTAACAACTGACAAAAAATGATTTCTATCCAAAACCAAATTGTTTTCATTACAGGTGCGAGTAGCGGTATCGGAGCTGCCTGTGCCAAGATATTCGCCAAAGGTGGAGCCAAACTAATTTTAGCAGCCCGCCGTCTTGAAAAGCTCGATCTACTGGCAAACGAACTTGTAGAAACAAAATCGATTGCATCGGCGAACGAGATTTATTTGCTAGAATTGGACGTGCGCGATCGCCCGCAAGTCGAATCGGCGATAACTGCGCTTCCCGATGCCTGGAAAAGCATCGATATTCTGATTAACAATGCGGGATTGAGCCGTGGTTTAGACAAACTGCACGAAGGCAACTTCCAAGATTGGGAAGAAATGATTGATACCAATGTTAAAGGCTTGCTTTACATGACTCGCGCGATCGTGCCGGGAATGGTAAGCCGAGGCCGCGGCCACGTAGTGAATATCGGCTCAATAGCAGGCCGCCAAGCTTATCCGAAAGGTAATGTTTATTGCGCTTCCAAAGCAGCAGTGAGAGCTATTTCTGAAGGGTTGAAACAAGACCTTTTGGGAACACCAGTGCGCGTGACGGAAATAGAGCCCGGTTTGGTGGAAACAGAATTTAGCAATGTCCGGTTTCACGGCGATGCAGAAAAAGCCAAAAATGTCTATCAAGGATTGACACCGCTGACTGCTGACGATGTAGCCGATGTCGTGTATTTTTGCGCGACGCGATCGCCCCACGTCAATATTAGCGAAATCTTGCTAGTTCCGACAGACCAAGCGAGTGCAACTCTGGTTCACCGAAAAGAGTTGTGAGTTTTAGTGGTAAGTGTCCGGATGGGGCTGGAATTCTCAGGAAGCTTAATTGGTAGATGCACCCTGATTAATTAACTCCCGACCAATTTTGGCCGGGTTTTTTTTGCGATCGCACCCTTAGCCACACATTCTCCAAAATTCTGCCAAACTGTCCTGAAACAGGCGCTGCCTTACCGGAGACTAAATTAGTAGATGCACCCTGATTAATTAACTCCCGACCAATTTTGGCCGGGTTTTTTTTTGCGATCGCCCGCCCTCGCCAGAAATTCTTCCAAATTCTGCCAAACTGTCCTGAAAGAGGTGCTGTGAGGCGGGAGATTAAATTAGTAGATGCACCCTGATTAATTAACTCCCGACCAATTTTGGTTTGGGGTTTTTTTTGCGGTATCGACGGTGATGCTGAATAAAATTTGAGGTTGTCCGGATGGGGCTGGAATTTTCAGGAAGCTTAATTGGTAGATGCACCCTGATTAATTAACTCCCGACCAATTCTGGTTTGGGTTTTTTTTTCGGTATCGACGGTGATGCTGAATAAAGTTTGAAGTTGTCCGGATGGCGCTGGAATTCTCAGGAAGCTTAATTGGTAGATGCACCCTGATTAATTAACTCCCGACCAATTTTGGCCGGGTTTTTTTTTGGCGATCGCACCCCAAACCACGAATTTCCCCAAATTTTCCCAAACAGTCCGGAACAGGTGCACCTCGAACCGGAGACTAAATTAGTAGATGCACCCTGATTAATTAACTCCCGACCAATTTTGGCCGGGTTTTTTTTGGCGATCGCACCCCAAACCACGAATTTTCCCAAATTTTCCCAAACAGTCCGGAACAGGTGAACCTCGAACCGGAGACTAAATTAGTAGATGCACCCTGATTAATTAACTCCCGACCAATTTTGGCCGGGTTTTTTTTCGTATTGCAGCCAAAACCACAAATTTTCCCAAATTTTCCCAAACAGTCCGGAACAGGTGAACCTCGAACCGGAGACTAAATTAGTAGATGCACCCTGATTAATTAACTCCCGACCAATTTTGGCCGGGTTTTTTTTTCGTATTGCAGCCAAAACAGCAAAATTTCAATAAATCAAAAATTATCCGCGTTAATCTGAGTGCATCTGCGGTTAAAAATCAAATTTCTCCCGAACATCGTGCTAGCCACTGGAAAGTAAATAAAGATGCACCCTGATTAATAAACCCCAGCCAATTTTGGCCGGGGTTTTTTTTGCTCGAAAGCTGGATTAGTCGATCGACCTACAACACTTCAAAAGACTGCACCTCAAGCACCGGGCCGATCATAGCAAACGTCATCACATCCTTGCGGACTTCACCTTTAACACTGACTTTCAAACCAGCTTTTTTCAAGTCAGAAGGAGCATCCTTAAGTTCGTAAGTTTCCCCATCTTGGCCAACCAATGCCCAAGTACCCGGGCCTAATCCTTTGTGTTCAATTTCACCTTTGACAGTAATACTCATGCCGATCGCACCTCTGTTTTAATTGCTAAACGCGCCAGTCCGAAACACAGAAAAGCATTGACAATCAAAAATGTTTGTGATACTAAACCTGTGCCCAATCCCCAAACTGCGGGAGACACAAAAGCATTCACCGCTAAACTGCTGGCAAAACCGATCGAAATTGCGATCGCGATCCACTTCCACTGTTGATGTCCCAACAGCAAAGCAATCAAAATCCCCGGAATCAAAACGCTAGCAAAAAAGGGATTCAGCATACTGCTGCCATTAATTGCGCCGCCGAGTTCGGGAATAGAACTGCCCATCACCCGCAGCGGCCACTGCGGCAAGTCAAATACAAACAAGTTCCGCAGGAAAAAGAACCCAGAACTACCAGCCATCAAGCCACCGGAAAAGCCCCAAGTCCACTGGAACGGAAAATAATTCCGCATAAAGAAAGCCAGCAGGTAAGAACCGAGCACCATTGCAATTTTAGGCAACAGGGCGACTGCACCGCCGTCAATCCAAAAGCGGGGGTTGAGATAGCCGTTATCGCGCAGCCAGCGGAAGAAATCGCGGAAGTTGATTTGTCCGCGCTGGGCTAGATGAACTGCTGCGGCTGCGTCTAGGTGTCCCGAACCAAAATGGTTTAACGGATCTTCAGTAACAGTTCGCGAGGACTGCAAGAGTACGCTGCGAATTGCGTCTGGTTCTGTGATGCCGGAAGCCTTGACAAGGGCTGCAACGGCTGCAACGTGGGGAGAAGCCATGCTAGTGCCTTGGTAGCCTTCAAAGACTTCGGCGCCGGTTTCCGGGTCGATCGTACTTTGCAGGATTTTGCCCATTTCTGAACCGCCGGGGGCTGCAATGTCAACCCCTGCGCCGAAATTGGAGTAAGAGGCTTTTTCGTCGTCGGGGCCGAGGGCGGAAACGCCGATGACGTGGGGATAGCGGGCGGGATAGGAAGCGGAACTATCGCCGGAGTTGCCGGCGGCTGCGATGATGACAACGCCTTTAGAGTGGGCGTAGTCGATCGCCTCTTCCATTAACTGACTTTCGCCACCGCCACCTAAACTCATGTTGATGACATCTGCGCCGTTGTCAGCAGCAAATTTGATCGCTTCGGCGATGTCGGAAACCGTGCCACCACCGCTGCCGCCTAACACTTTTAGCGGCATTAAAGCTGCTTCGTAGGCGATGCCCGCAACGCCGTAATTGTTGTTAGTTGATTGGGCGACTGTACCTGCGACGTGAGTACCGTGGCCGTTGTCGTCGTAGGCTTCGGCGCGATCGTTTACAAAGTCGTAGCCCGGTACAAATTTGGTTTCTTTTAAGTCAGCGACTGGAGTAATACCCGTGTCAATTATCGCTACTGTTGTGCCGCTGCCTTTGGTTTCGTTCCAAGCAGATTCTACGTTGATACTGCGGAGATTCCACTGCTTGGTATACATGGGGTCGTTGGGAATCTCGAAAGCGCTGTAGACGTAGTTAGGTTCAATGTATTCGGTATCTTTAGCCAAATTTGATTTTCTCAGGGCGTTTAGCAAAGTGCGATCGCCCTTAACTACATATACATTGTCGCCCGCTGAGAATTCGCTGTTGAGTTGCGGTGCGACTTGGTACTGTTGGGCGATCGCATTTACTTCTTTCGCAATCTCAGCAGCACCCAAATCTTCGCGGAAATCCAGCACAATCGAGTCGTAAGTGCCTTGAGTAGCAAGTCCTGGGAAATTAGAAATCGCCCAGCCAAGCCCGATTAAAAATAAGCACAGAAGGAAAAACTTTTTCATTGCCGATCGTCCGTTTAGGGAAGGCGTGTTCACCACAATAACCCAATTTTCACCGCCAGCGCCAGTTTTCCTTGCTGCGACTTGTGGATATCTCCCACGCGAGCGTTTGGTAGTTTTCGGCAGTGGCTGTTGCTCGCTCAAAAATTGCTCTAATTTCTAGTTTAAATTGCAGAGCAAGTTTGAGGAGTTCAATTAATTGTATCATTAGAGAAGATGAGAAACTGAACAAGCGATTATTTTCAAAAAGGGTATTGCATGGAAAGAGGTTTAATGTGGCTGCCGCTGCTGGCAATTTTTATTGGGCTAGCTTGGGCAGGATGGAACGAGTATCAAAAGCTGGAAGCGTATCGCGTCTGGGCAGAACAATTCGCTAAAGCCAAGTACGATATTTATGCTGTACTCGGTCAGCAAGAAGACAGTTTAACTTGGGGAAAACCTACTCGCAGCGGGCCGGTAAATTTGCAAACTTTTTCTTTAAAAGACGTGCAATCGCTGCGGTTGTTAGTCAAATCTCAGGCAGTTGATTTAGATTCGCCACCGAATTCTGGGAGTCCAATCGCCCTCGAATTTTTGTTGAAAGATGCTCCTGCGGTGCAGGTTCCTTTTACAGAAATTCCTCTAGCGACTAAATGGGGAAAACACTTGCAGCAAGAATTGCAGCGCTTTAGGTGAAAACACTCTCCGGCGGGGCAGCGTATAAGATGTGAACTCTGCTGCTTTAAGTTACAAAAGTCTGTAAAACTGGTAGTAGAAATAGAACTTACGCAACAAATCCTTTGAAGTGTCATCTATAGAGGTACAGTACCCACGGATCACCCGGAGGACATGAGTTCTTGCAGTAAGTAGTAGGAGTAGTGTCCCAGTGCCTAACCCGCTCGTGTTCCGTGCGTACCTTAGAGTTAAAGTTATGAACCGCGCGTCCTAAAACAGCTAAATTGCCAGCCCCCCAATCTGCGGAATGCAAACACAAGAATTTTTACAGCGCTATCAACAGGGAGAGCGTAACTTTGGTCACATTGACCTCAGCGGCGCTAGTTTAAGCGGTGTTAACCTGCGAGAAATAGACTTCACTGGTGCTAACTTGACCGGTGCTAATTTGAGCTGGTCTTTTTTGAGCAATGCCAAGTTGATAGGGGCTTGTTTGCGCCGCGCGGATCTCCGCAGTGCGGGGCTAGCTGGGGCGAATCTGAGCGGGGCAAATTTGAGCGGGGCAAATCTTGCTAAAGCGGATTTGCGCCTTGCTTGTTTGGAAGCAGCAGAACTCAATTGGGCTGCGTTCCCGGAAGCGGATTTGGGCGGTGCTAATCTTCAAGGAGTTAAATCTGACCAAATTAATTTTGCCGGGGCTAAACTCGACGGCGCGAAGTTGATGGCGGCGGAATTGATGGAGGCGAATCTCAACCGCGCCAGTCTTGTTGGTGCTAATTTAACGGGTGCTAATTTGCGGGAAGCACATTTGGTGGAAGCGAATTTGCGATCGGCAATTTTAATCGGTGTAAATTTGATCGAATCTGACTTGAATGGCGCTCAAATGCGATCGACAAATCTGACGGGCGCTGACTTGCACCGAGCTGTGCTGGCGGGGGCGGATTTGACTGAGGCGGTGCTGGATAACGCTGATTTGAGTCGAGCTAATCTGGCAGGTTCTTATTTATTGAAAGCGAGTTTCAAGAAGGCCCTTTTGCTGCGAGCTAACCTGCAAGGAGTGTATTTGCTGCGGGCGGATTTGAGCGAAGCTAATTTGCGAAGTGCTGATTTGCGGAAAGCTGATTTGAGCGGCGCTTATTTGATGGATGCGATGTTGGGTGAGGCGGATTTAAGAGAAGCTTGTTTGATTGAGTGCCGTTTGATTCGGACGAATTTGGAGGGGGCGCAGCTTACGGGTTGCTGCATTCAAAATTGGCAAGTTCAAGATGTCGATCTGTCGAGAGTTGACTGCAGCTATGTTTTTACTGAGTTTGATTATGCGGCGAAAGTGGCGGCAAATCGCTTTCCGGTAAATCGCGATTTTGAGTCGGGGGAATTGGGGCGGCAGCATCAAGAGGACAGTTCTATTGTGAAGGTGTTTTTTGAGGAAGCTCCTAATTGGGAGGCTTTGGTTTTTACGCTGCGTCGTGTGGAGTTGGAAAGCCGCGAACTCAAATTGAATGTTCAATTTTTTGAGTCTGCCGGAGAACAAAATTTACTGCGGCTGAGCGCGAACCGTTTGGTGAACGGCAAGATTTTGGGCGATCGCATTTTGGAGCTTTATCCAGATATGTTGGAAAAGGTTTTAGCCAAGGACGCTGAGATTTTGAGTTTGCTGGACTTGGCTGTTCCTAGTAACAATGCGGAGCCGGTGGAACCGAGTCACAAGGAAATATTGCTCAGGAGACAGGAAATCTACCAGCGAATGGTGCGCCAAATTTCGTTTATTTTGATGTCTCAGACGCCGGATAAATTCTCCGAAAGCGTGCAGCGGCTTTTGGATTATTTGAAGCAGCAAGGTATCCCGACAGAGCAGATTCAAAAGAAAGTCATCAGTCAGGCGATCGTGCAGCGGGCGAAGCAAGACCCGGTGTTTCGGGAACAGTTGCTCACGTGGGAGAAAACGGCGTCCGATCGCGTTCGTGGTTCGATGATGGGGGAAGCGGTGCGGTATTCGATCGGACTTTTGAGCGATTATTAACAGTTAATTGTTAACACTTGAAGCGGGCAGCCCGCTAAGGCCCGCACTTGCTCTTCTGGGTCGGAAACTAGAAGCCTCGTGCAGTATGCCAAGCAAGACCCGAATTTTCGGGAAGATTTGCTCAGGTGGGAGAAAACGGCTTCGGATCGCGATCGGTGTTAGGTAATGGGGGAAGCGGTGCGGTTTGGGATGCCCTGTTGTGGGAATGAATACACACAAAATCTTACCCCCATTAAAAATCCTCCAACCGGATCTCGATTTAACGGTGCGGTTAATTAGGATATAGTTCAGTTTCCTCCTTCAAAAGCTTACACAACTCATCCAAATCTTTCTTACTATGTTCAATGAGTTTTTCACCTCTGTTCTCTAGGTACTCAATATTAGTGGGACTTGCGTTGTCGATTTGATCGTGACCATTATCGCTACTCAATTGAAGTTGAAAACGATAGTAGTTTCGGTTATTTTCTTGATCTCTTTTAGTCACCATTAGCTGAGCAAGTTCATAGGCAACCGATTCACTTTGACCATCTAGAACAACGTTAAGTAAGGGAATAGCCCATTTTATTTGACCCCAATTTTTGGCTTCTTTATACTTATATTTCTTAGTTAGTGAACCCGTACCCAAAGAAACAACAAGGGTCTCAGTACGTTGTAGTTCTTCACCCGTTTTTTTCTTGTAAGAAATCATCGCCTCCATCATTGCAAGTGAGGAAGGATTATTTGCAAAAATTCCGCCGTCTACCAAAGCGTAATATCCTTCATCGGTATGATGTCCCGTTTCGAGTTGGTAGGGTGGAAAGAATGTCGGTGCAGCAGAAGTTGCCATTGCTGCTTCCCACATTTTGAATCCCGTACATACTTTCCGGCTATCAAAACTCTTGATTTCCTCTGCGTCCCGATTGCTTGTAAAAAAAATTGGTGCTCTGAGTTCGATATCATAGCTGGGGATGAAAATTTCTCGTAATGCCTCTTCAACCTTAGCTTCACCTAAAAGATCCTTTAAAACTTGTTGCCTACCTTTTGGGTTGTGCTTGGGTTGTAACAAATCATCAATATCCCCTATAATATACTCATTAAAAATCTTTTGTCCATATTTGCGATAGAAATTTACAAGTTCGGCAGCGGTATACTCTGGCTCACTATTGATGCTAGAATCTGAGTTTTTTCTAGTTAAACCCAGTGCTAAAATTCCTCCGGTTGAAGTGCCTGCAATAAAATCAAACATTGTTGCTATGCGTTTTCCTGTGCGCTCTTCAATGTAGTTGAGAACGATCGCAGGAATAATACCCCGAATACCACCACCATCAATTGAGAGAATTCTTCTCTTGAATTTAGTACCCATAACACGTACTCCTTTAGATATTGCTTAAATTATCAACAGAAATGAAACAAACTCCTACAGCATCAAAATACCAACAGCCAAGCTCATCATATGGTTTCCGGTTGCATCGGAATAATCAAATCGAGTCAACAGTTAACAGTCAACCATTCTGTTTTTCGACCCAGAGTTAACAGTCAACACTCAACAATTATTTCGCTCGTGCAACCGGAATTTATATGAATCCCACCCGTTATTAGTGCCGTAACTTGCTGAGAGCGTGCCAAGTTTTGTAGCCGACAATTCCATCTTGCGGTAAAGCCTTGCTGAGTTGCAATTGTCGCACTGCTACATCTGTCATCGCCCCGAAGAATCCGTCAATGGAACCGAAATAGTATCCATTGATTTTCAAGACATTCTGAACAATTTTAACAGCATTACCAGAACTGCCCTTCATGACTACCGGCATATTCACAGGTGCACCAGAGTATAGTGCTTGCCAAGTGATAGGGCCGACAATCCCATCTTCTTGTAAAAAGACACGGTGTTGATAGCCTTTGACGGCGTTGTGAACTTGGATGCCGAAAATACCGTCAATCGCCCCGGAATAATAACCCCAATGATATAGAAGCTGTTGTAGTTCCTTGACAGCTTGACCTGTTGAACCCCTTTGTAAAGTGGGTTTGTTTACTCCCGTTGTTTCAGCAAATCCCAGAGTTGATTGAGAAGTAGTTTCAGCGACGAGAGCCATAGTTTCATTGTTCAAGCTTCTTTCTTCGGTGTACATAATGTGGTTCCTCTCAAGATTTAAGTTTTGGTCTTTGATATTTCAGGTATAACTGGTGGAATTTGTGGATGCACAGTAACTTTTTCGAGTGTCACTCATTTGAGTGTCACTCGTTTGAGTTAGTCCCAGTGTTAACTGTTAATATCACTTCCGGCTGCGCCGGAATGAGATACTGAAAGAATGTTAAGAGTGCAATGAAGACAAGTTATGCCTAAACATCTAAAGTTGGAGCTTCCTCAAACTCCAGAAATAAGAGCAGGCATGATTAATTTTCCGAGGTGTCTAAAGGATTGTTTCTACTTACCAGTCTTGGCTGCGTAGCCGGCGACTCGCTAAGGCCCGCACTTGCTCTTCTGCGTCGGAAACTGCAAGCGATCGCAACAAAGGCACAACTCCCGGATTTTCGGGATAATGTTCGATAATCGCTTCGAGTGCTGTAAATCTAGGATTGTAAGGAAAAGAACCGTTTTGATTTTCAGGATCGCTCAAAGTTCGATCGCGCAAAAACTCAAACATTCCCGGCTCGTCTTTCCATCCCCGCATTAACTCTACCAGGGCGATCGCCCGCACCTGCGAATCTTCATCTTTTTGAGCTCTACTTTTGAGCCACTCGAAAGTTTGAGATTGATTGGTCCACCCGCGCGCTAAGTTTTGCAAAGCGATTTGCCTGACAGCGGGACTCTCATCGCCCTCTGCTTTAGCCTCCAGCAGCATCCAAATTTCAGGATTGTCTGGCCAGTTGTAAGCAAGTTCAAGCACCGCCGCTTCCCGCACTAGCGCTTCCCCAGAATCGAGCTGAATTTTCAGCCAAGACAAGGTTTCCGGGGCGTCAGGCCACCCCCGCACGATCGATCGCACTAGCACGCTCAGCAGGTGAGAATCTTGCTCTGAATCGACCAGGCTTTTGAGGAAAGGCAGCGTCTCGCCCCGGTGAGACCAGCGTTTTGCGATTTCTTCCACCGCAGTTTCTCGGACGTTGAGGTGTCTGTCTGATCCGGCGAGATTTTGCAACCAGCCAAAGACTTCGAGACTGCCTGACGCCACTGCGGCGACAGCCTCCACTACTACTTGCCGCACAGTCCAGTAATCCTCGGAATCAGCTATTTTTTGCAGCAGGGGCAGGGTTTCTGGGTGGTCGGGCCAACCTGCTGCTATCTGTTGTAGGGCTATTTCTCGCAGGTCGGCGTCGCGATCGCCCAATGCTATATTTTTCAAAAAAGTCAGAGTTTGGGGGTTCCCAGGCCAGCCAGAGGCAATTGCTTGCACTGCTGAGCGCCGGACGCTCGAACTCGCGTCGGACTCGGCTTTATTCTTCAGCAGTGGGTAAATGTCTGGTTCATTGGGCCAGTGCGAGGCCAATTCTTCTAAGGCTGCTGTCCGCACTTCTTTACTGCTGTCAGATTCGGCTAGGGTTTTCAGCAGCAGGTAAACGTCGGCTGTGGCGGGCCAGCCTGCTGCCAACTCCCGCACCGCTACGGTTCGCAGGATAGAACTTCCTGTCTGAGCAAGGTTTTTTAGCAGGGAGGCGGTGCCTAAAAGGCTGTGCCAACCTCTGGCTATTTCTTGCCACGCACAGACTCGTACTCCCAAATTTTCGTCGGATTCGGCGACGGTTCTCAGCAGCAGCAAGGTATCTGTGCGATCGGGCCAATTAGAGGCCAACTGTTCGAGTGCTGCGGTGCGAACTGCGGGACTTTGATCAAACTGAGCCAAGGCAGTCAACAGTGGCAAGGTATCGCTCGTGTCTGGCCAACCAAAAGCCATTTCTCGCACACAGGTCGATCGCACTGCCCAGCTTCCATCGGATTTGGCGAGATTTTTGAGCATCAGATAAATTTCTGGCTGGTCTGGCCAACCACGGGCTATTGCTTCGACTGCTGTGGCCCGGACTTCGCCACAGTCTGTGGAGTGAGCGAGTATTTTCAGCCAGGGAAGGGTTTGCGGGTCGTTTTTCCAAGTTTGGGCGATCGCCGCGATCGATCGATTGCGAATTTGATAAGTTTCCTGCAACTCTTGAGCGCTTTGATAAAGAATCAGGAAACCTGTACCGTATTGCGATAACTTTTTTAAAGCGCTTAACAGTTTTTTGGCGGTTTTTTTATTAACATCATTTTTAACTTTTAACAGGCATTGCGCTGCTAAAAACAAATTAATAAATTTTGCTTGTTGACCGTTTTGATCCGTGAGATATTCTATAATTTGGCTCGCTGTTTCTTTGTCGAGCTTAGCTGCAATTTCTCTGAGGACTTCGTGCAAAGATTCGTCCCGCCAGTGCTGGCCGAAAACTTGTATGTTGAGTTCGCCCCAAGTCAGTTGACCGATTTTGAGTTGGGCATGGATTAACTCTGCTACCGTCTGGGGATTATTTTCGGAAACAAGTTTTTTTAACAACATACCGATACCCTGCTCGCTGAAGTTTGTTTGCATTGACAATCCTCCCATCAGCTCGGATATTAGTTGAGATTTTTTTGAGCGAGCCTGGAGTATGGAGCCAATCGACTCTATTTTAGACGAAAAATACTGAGTCGGCAGGGCCCCAATGTAAAATCCGCCAGCACCCACAGGAATGTTAGGTGGTGGCGGATGGCGATCGAACAATTAAGCCGCTGAATTTAACTAACAGCTACTTGGACGCGATCGGCTACAACCCGAACCGCAAAAGTAGGAATCTTTACCGTTTCATCATCCAGACATTGCCCGGTAGTGAGACTAAAGTTTTGCTTGTAAATGGGAGAAGCAACTTTGAGAGTGCCGTTGCGATCGCCCACAATTCCCCGCGACAAAACAAAAGCTTTGCTAAACGGGTCGTAATTGCTAAGCGCATAAACTTCATCCCCGTTTCCCACTCGGAAAATCGCCACTTGTTCGCCTTTAACTAAAGCACAAACTCCAGTATAAGGGGCGATCGCATCCAGAGAACACACATCAACCCAAGTTGTTACTGTATCCGAAACTTGTAATGATTGAACCATCTTCTTTTCCTGTTATTTTACTTCAATCTCATTCCCAGTCTCCGGCTGGGAACTTAGGTTTCGAGGCTCTGCCTCGCCTCGCGGAAGGAGGCATAGCCTCCCGGAATTCATTCCCAGGCAGAGCCTGGGAACGAGATTCTTGCTCCCTCCCCTGATTCAAGGGGAGGGCTGGGGAGGGGTTATTCCGAAACTCCAGCCAGAGCCTTTTCATGTTCGTTAGCCGGCCGCGTTTGTCCCCGTTCCGCAACACGAACAATACTCGGATCAGGCAGATCTGAATTCACAAAATGCTGGAACCGCTGCACCTTTTGTGGGTTTTCAATCGTGGTTTTCCACTCACATTGATAAGTATTAACTAAATGTTCCATCTGCGCTTCTAATTCAGCACAAATGCCCAGAGAATCCTCAATTATTACCTGTTTCAAGTATTCAATCCCGCCCTCAAGTTTGTTCAACCAAGTAGCAGTTCGTTCCAATCTGTCGGCCGTGCGGATGTAGAAAACCAAGAATCGATCGATATACTTAATCAGGGTTTCCTTATCGATATCCGTCGCCAGCAAAACCGCGTGCTGCGGCTTAATTCCGCCATTGCCGCACACGTACAAATTCCAGCCGTTTTCCGTAGCAATGATCCCAAAATCCTTGCTTTGAGCTTCCGCGCATTCGCGAGTGCAGCCAGAGACAGCAGATTTGAGCTTGTGGGGCGATCGCAAACCACGATACCGCAATTCAACTTCGATCGCCAAACTCGTTGAATCCTGCACCCCAAAGCGGCACCAAGTGCTACCCACACAAGATTTTACAGTACGCAGAGCCTTACCGTAAGCGTGTCCCGACTCAAATCCCGCATCAATCAACCGACGCCAAATATGTGGCAATTGATCCACACGAGCTCCAAACAAATCAATCCGTTGCCCGCCAGTAATCTTAGTATAAAGCCCAAAATCCCTGGCAACTTCACCCAAAACAATCAACTTATCCGGCGTGATTTCTCCCCCCGGTATTCGCGGCACCACCGAATAAGTACCGTCGCGCTGAATGTTTGCCAAAAAGTAATCGTTGGTATCTTGCAAACCGACGTGAGACTTCTCTAAAATATGGTCATTCCAAGTAGAAGCCAGCATCGAACTAACAGCAGGCTTGCAAATTTCGCAACCCTTACCTTTGCCGTGTCTTTCAATCAACTCCTCAAAGGTTTTAATCTCTTGAGAACGGACTAAATGGTACAATTCTTGACGAGAATATTCAAAGTGTTCGCAGAGATTATTTTTGACTGCAAACCCAGCTTTCTTCATCTCCGACTTGAAGATATCCGTCACCAAAGGCACGCAGCCGCCGCAGCCCGTCCCAGCTTGAGTGCATTTCTTGACGCTGGCAACATCGGTTAAATTGCGATCGCGAATCGCTTCACAAATCTGCCCTTTGGTAACATTATTGCAAGAACAAATTTGAGCAGAATCCGGTAAACTGTCTACTCCAAAACCTGCCAATGATCCGCCTTCTCGCGGTGGCATTAACAAATCTTCGGGATGCGGCGGCAAAGCAATTTCATTTTGCATGAATTGCAGCAAAGTGCCGTAAGCCGAAGCATCTCCCACGAGAATTCCGCCTAAAATTCTGCTGCCGTCTTGATTTAAAACTAATTTTTTGTAAATGCCTTGGAAGGTGTCAGCAACAACAATTTCTTTAGTATCGGCAGACTTGGGAAAAGGATCTCCAAAACTAGCGACATCCACCCCCAATAATTTGAGTTTAGTGGACATATCCGCACCTGTAAAAGTGCTTGTGGGACGGGCATCTTGCCCGTCATCCGCTACACGGCTCAAAATATCTGCTGCTACGCTTGCCATTGTATACCCAGGCGCAACTAAGCCGTAGATGCGGTTTTGATACAGGGCGCATTCTCCGATCGCATAAATGTCAGGATCGGAGGTTTGGCAGCCATCATTAATCAAAATGCCACCGCGTTCTCCTACTTCTATACCGCAACTTCTGGCAATTTCGTCGCGGGGGCGAATGCCAGCAGAAAACACAATCATATCTGTTGCCAATTCCGAACCGTCAGCAAACAGCATTTTAGTAACTTTGCCATCTTCACTGACAATTTCTGTGGTAGATTTGCTGGTATGAACCGAAACCCCCAAATCTTCTATTTTACTGCGGAGAATTGCCCCGCCCATCTCGTCAACTTGCACGGGCATCAGCCGCGATGCAAACTCAACAACGTGAGTTTTTAGACCCATATTTTGCAGAGCATTAGCACACTCTAGACCTAACAAACCACCGCCAATTACTACACCAGTTTTGCAGTTTTTAGCGTAATCGGACATCGCTTCTAGGTCGTCAATTGTCCGGTAAACAAAAGTTCCTGTAGCGTCTTTGCCTTTAATTGATGGCACAAATGGATAGGAACCGGTGGCCAGAACAATTTTGTCGTAGGGAACTTCTAAACCGTTGGCTGAAGAGACTATTTTTTGTTCCCGATTAATGCCGACTGCTTTGTCGCCGATGTAAAGCTTTATGTCATTTGTTTGATAAAATCCAGGTGCAACTAAAGATAAATCTCCCGCTGTTTTGCCAGAGAAAAATCCGCTGAGGTTTACGCGATCGTAAGCAACCCGCGGTTCTTCACAAAAAGTAATTAAATTCCAGTGTTTGGCAGCATCCGAGCTGACCATTAACTCTAGGAACTTGTGACCTACCATGCCATTGCCGATTACAATGAGGTTTTTTTTGGCTGTCATTAGAATCTCTTTTATCCCGTTTATCAGTCGTTGGGTTTATTAATATAAGACTTTATTGTAAATTTTTGTACTTATATATACAAAAAATGGATGTTTATGCAATTGTCGAATACTCCCGATTGCATTTTTGCATGATGTGTGCGATTTTAGATTTTAGATTTTAGATTTTAGATTTACTCTACAGTTAATTCGGGTGGGTCAGTCGATTTTAGATTTTAGATTTTAGATTTACTCCACAGTTAAGTAGGATGCGTCAAGTAAGTCTTTTTGACAAAAGGATTAACATTTTACTGTGACGCAGCTTACTGTTTTATAATTTTTAATTATTATTTAAGCTCCCATACCCGAATACTGCTTCAAGCCCTGTCGCCAAAGCCAGCGATTCCACACAAAAAACACCGCACTCCAAACCAACATTACCAACAAACCGCGGCCTAAATCTACGGGCAATCCTATCAAGATTGAAGCGGGAAAATGAATCAAATAAGGAAAAGGCGTCCACAAAACTACTTCGCGCACGGGTGCGGGGAAAACTTCCAGCGGCGCGATAAGTCCCGATAAAAACAGGTAAATTAAAAACCAGAATTGTTCGATCGCACTTGCCCTCTCCAGCCAAAAAGCAAACAGCGCAAAGGTATACTGTATCAAGAACCGCAAGCAAAAAGCCAAGACGATAACCAACAAAAACAGCAAAAACCTGCCCAAACTCGGCAGCCAAAAAGCCTGCGGGTAAAGTGCAAAAAACAGCAGCACTAATCCGCATACAAAGGGCAGCCTCGCAAACCTTTCGGAAACGTGAGATGCGAAGTGGTGCCATACGGGATCGAGAGGCTGCAACAATCTATTAGATAGCCTGCCTTGCACTACTTCCTTTTCAAACTCCCAAATCACCCAAACTACATTTGTTTGCCTGACAATGAAAGCCGCTAAAAAATAACGGGAAAAGTCGATCGCATTCAGCCCAAATTGACCAGTTTCTGCCGCCTGCATCCAGACACCCATCAAGATAAACGGCAAAGCTCCCGACAGCGCCCACAAAAACAATTCCGCCCGGTATTCGAGCATATAAGCGTAATAGGTAACTAGCAAAGTTTTAGCAATTTTGATGAATTTTGTCATATCAATTGTAGATTTCATTTTTTGGGTTGGCAACGGGCATCTTGCCCGTTGCACAAAACACTGAAACTCTAGTGGAACAGATATCTTGCCTGTTATGGAGAATGAACACAGCCATAAACATTACACTTTTCCCGTGCGAAAAACTCGACCAATTACCTCTTCAATTGGCGGATCGGTAACAGTCAAATCTATCACGTCCAAGTCCGCTAAAATTTTCGCCACGCTCACCGTCAGCTCTTCCCTTTTTACCAAAAACCGCACCGATTGTCCCTCAATAGATTCTACCTCCCCGTAAGCAAAAGCACTATCTTTTGCCAGCGGTTTAGCTAATTTTACCTGAACTTCCCGATAAGGCGCAAACCTATCGAGTAATCCGTCTAAACTGCCATCATAAACTAATTGCCCTTCATGAATCAATAAAACGCGCTTGCATAAAGCAGTAATGTCAGCCATGTAATGACTGGTCAACAGCACCGTTGCTTGATAGCGCTCGTTATATTCTCGCAGAAATTGCCTGACGCTAAACTGTGCGTTTATATCCAAACCTAAAGTCGGTTCATCTAAAAATAATACCTCCGGCTGGTGCAGCAGAGCCGCCATCAATTCAGATTTCATCCGTTCGCCTAAAGAAAGCTTTCGTACCGGCTGATTCAACTTGCCTTCTAGTGATAGCATCTCTGTTAATTCTCCGACTCGCCGTCGATAATCTGTATCGGGAATGCCGTAGACTGCGGCATTGATTCGCAGAGAGTCAAGCACGGGTAAATCCCAAATTAATTGCTGTTTCTGCCCCATCACTAAAGTGATTTTTTGCAGAAAATCTGCTTCCCGACGGAAAGGAGTACGATCGCACACACTCACCGTACCCGCAGACGGATAAATCAAACCAGTCAGCATTTTCAGCGTAGTAGTTTTGCCCGCACCGTTAGCACCGAGAAACCCCACGACTTCCCCCGGTTCAATACTGAAAGAAACGCCCTCAACTGCTTTGATATTGCGGTAACTGCGACTAAAAAAGTGTCGCACTGTTCCTTTAAGCCCCGGTTCTTTAATCGCTACCGGATAAACTTTGCTCAAGTCTTCAACTAAGATAATTGGCATCGGCTCAAATTTTAACTTTTATTTTAATCTAGGGTATTTCCATCAGGCTTGTGCCAAGATGGAGCGATCGACCTGTCTAGTAGGGTGCGCCAACGATTGCTCGATCGCGAGTGAGAAAGTAACTGTGTTCTGGCACGCCCTACTAAACTGTAGAATATTGCACAATATCCATGCTCACATCGCATCAAGTTTACAACTATGGTACTCACCCCAGATAATTCAGGCATCTCTCGTTTGGTAGGAGACAATTCTCCTGAAAATATTACACTTGCACCAGGACAACTTGCTAGTTTTCCTGGGGGACTTTGGATGGTGGGCGGCAATGATACTGTCAGGGGCTCGTCAGATGCAGAACGGATTTTCGGCAACGATGGTAAAGACAGTCTGTTAGGCGGTGTCGGCAATGATTCTATTTACGCCGGCAAAGATGATGACGATGTTTTGGGAGAAACTGGCGACGATTTCTTGACAGGAGATAGAAATAGCGATTTCCTTGATGGGGGTGCGGGAAATGATTTCCTGCGCGGAGGACAAGGTGTTGATTTGTTAGTGGGCGGTGACGGTAATGATACTTTAATTGGCGACAGAGAGGTGGATATTTACCAAGGTGGTGCAGGGAATGATGTATTTGTTTTGAGAGTCGATCAAGCGGGAATCCGAGTAGTTGGAATTGAAGTTCCTGACGCGGTAATTGTGGATTTTGATAAGTCTAGCGATTCGATTGGAATTAGTGTGGCATTTACCAGCAGCAATATCTCTTTGGAACAGGTAACTTATAGCTTGAACGATCCGAGACTGCTGCTGATCAATCCTGCAACTATAGCGGGGGGAACGAGTTTGTTAACCAAGGGTGGCATCTCGCAGCAAAGTCTCGATCCCGATGGCAACGGCCGTGTGGAAGCTACTAATATTAGATTCGGTGTTACTAATGCTTTGTTGGGTACTGTGTTGAATGTGACCCCAGCCGATTTAAACGGCCGTTTTATTAATGCTAATTCTTTGCTTTGAAGCAGCTAATTGATTAATTATATCTCAAGAACGGGCAAGATGCCCGTTCCACAAAAAAAACTGAGTTTTTGTGGAACAGTCATCTTGCCTATTCTTCAGTTGCCCTTTTCCATTGCCCACTGCATCAAACCGGGGAACAACCGATAAGCTTCCGATGCCAAAAAAGCAGGGCCGACGGTAACTTCTGCACGCTGATTTTTCACAGCATCCCAGATAGCTTTAGCAATATCTTCTGGCTGAGTTGCCCACTCAGATTTCAGCATTTTGCTCATTTGCTGGCGGCGCAATTCGACTGCGGGTTCGTCTCGATCGCGAAATTGAGCTCTTTCTAAAAAATCGCTGTTAATCAAGCCCGGATGCACGGCGCAAACGTGAATACCTTGAGGCGCTAATTCCAATCGCAAAGTTTCTGTTAAACCGGTTACTGCATATTTGCTGGCACAATAAGCAGTCATTTGAGGCAAAGGCATTTTGCCACCAATGGAACCCACATTGACTATTGTCCCTGTTTTTCGTTGCAAAAAATGTGGCACAATTTCTTGAATTGTGTTAACGCATCCCCAAAAATTGGTATTCATTAATTGCTGCCAGTCTTCGGAGGTAGTGTGCTCGATCGCCCCCGTGAGACAAATGCCAGCATTGTTAACTAAAACATCGATTTGGCCGCAGGCATCTAGGGCTTTTTGGACGATCGCCCGCACTTGGTGAATGTCGCCAACATCCCCCGGAATAGCTACAGCGGAAGTGCCTTCTCGCTGCACTTGAGCCGCTGCTGCTGCCAATCTCTCTGGCTGGCGAGCTACCATAACTACATCGTAACCTTTACTGGCAAATAAAATTGCTGTTGCTTTGCCGCTTCCTTGAGAAGCGCCTGTAATCAAAACTGTAGGAGCCATAGATAGTTATAAATTGTAATATCAATTCCGGCTGAACCGGAATTAGTGTTGACTGTTGACTGTTGACTGTTGACTGTTAACTGTTGACTGTTGACTGTTAACTGTTTGAATAATACCGATGCAACCGGAAACGAGATGATTCGGACTTGTTTGATGTTGAATTTTGTAGGCGGGTTCGGAAACAATAATTGCCCGTAATATACAATTTCATAAACCCGCCCTGCCCCTACTATACATTAATATTTCTTGGATATGGGAATTTTTTAAGAATGGCGATCGTTTTTTTTTACGAACAACGAAGACGCGAAGGAAGAGAGGAGAAGAGAAGGGAAGAGAAAGTCTTCAGAAAGTGTTCAGCATTATGTGAAAATTGCTATATAAATTTTCCCAATGCCCAATGCCCGATGCCCAATGCCCAATGCCCAATGCCCCATGCCCAATGCCTAAAAAATGAATCTTCCGAAACAAGCACCTAATTGGTCGATCGCCCTAGTGTTAATTATTGGCGTTTTAGCCGTCTCAACTTCCTCCATTTTAATTCGTCTCGCTAACTTTTCAGCAGGGGCCAGCGGTTTGGGTTTCAGTCTGGTACTCGCGGCCTCTCGTCTGACTTTATCTGCTTTAATTCTGCTTCCGGCTTGGCGGAAAATTCAGTGGAACGCCCTGCAACCGGGAGCTCGGCGCTATGCTGCTGCTGCGGGTTTGTGTCTCGCCCTGCACTTTGCGCTCTGGATTACCTCACTTTCTTATACTTCGATCGCCGCCTCGACTGCCTTAGTCACCACTAATCCTGTCTGGGTAGCGCTGTTGTCGCGCTTCTGGTTCGGCGAAAAACTCAGCAAAATGTCGATCGCTGGCATTACTATAGCCCTGGCTGGCGGAATGGCGATCGCTCTCGGAAGTGCGGGCGCAGCCGATGCTGGCAGCAGCCAACTGCTGGGCGATTTCCTTGCTCTGGCTGGTTCCTGGGCTGTCAGCTTGTATTTGCTGCTGGGCCGGGAAGCTCAGCGGCGGGGATTGGGAATTGGTGGCTATATCGCGATCGCCTATACTGTTGCTGCGATCGTCCTGCTGCCTCTCCCCTTCGCCTTCGGCACTACTTATACCAATTACCCCCACATTGTATATTTTTATATTTTGCTAACGGCCGCTTTGCCTCAGTTAGTCGGCCACACCATTTTGAACTGGGCCGTAATGCAGATTTCCCCAACTCTGGTAACTCTTGCCATCTTGTTTGAACCGGTTGGGGCGAGTTGGTTGGGTTATTTGCTGTTTGGGGAAGTGCCCGCGCCGGCGGTACTCGCAGGTGCTGCGGTGCTGCTGTTCGGGGTAGCAACCGCTACCGTCGGAGCAAAAAAAATTACTGTCAACAGTTAAGAATTAACTGTTTTCGACATTGCCACTACACTTGCCGTGAGTCAGAATAAAACAAATTAGGGCTTAAAAACAAAAATAACTCGTCGCTTAAATATTGGTTCCAAACTCTCAAATGTCTGACTAATGACTAATGACTAATGACTAATGACTAATGACTAATAATACTCGGCTGCCTTTAGGAGAATAAAATTATGCTGCCAGAACAACTACAGCGGATCATCGGCTACTTTATCGAAGAAGCCACAGAACAGATCCAAATTATCGAACAAGGCTTGCAAGATCTGCAAAACACCGTGCCAGCTCCCCAAAGAATACACCAGCTCATCCGAGCTTCGCACTCGATTAAAGGGGGAGCAGCTATGCTCGGATTTAGCAGCATTCAACGCATTGCTCATCGGTTGGAGGATTATTTAAAGCTGCTCAGAGAATGTCCGATCGCTATTGATAGCAGGCTACAATCCCTCTTAACCGAAGTTTTTGATATTTTAGCAGCCCTTGTGTCCAAGGTTTCTAAGGGTTTTGGGCTCAACCACGAAGACGCAAGCCAAATGCTCTCCCTCGCCGAACCGGTTTTTGACGAACTCGACGCTTACCTGAGATTGCGAATTCCCACTCGCCTGACTGTGAGAGCTACTACGGACGAACATATTCACGTTTTCTCCGGTTACTGCACCTCCCTGAGCGAATTTTCCTCGGCTATTGCTTCGCGCGTCGGTTTGCTCGGAGGCACTATTACGCGCCACGATCAGGATAGCCAGGGCCTACGCCTTTGTATTGACATTTACCTGCCGCCTTACACCAGGATCGAAAACATCCGCCAAGCTGTCGAAGTATCCGGCGCTATTATCGGGAATGTTCAGACGCAGCGAGACTTTTCGCTGCTGGCGACTGCGGATTATCCGGTTTACCAAAGTGCGATCGAACCTCCCGCAATTTGCATCGGATGCCGCTACTATTACGGCAGAAGCGACGGCGGCTACCTGCTCAACTGCACGATCCATCCCCGCGGCCCGGAAGCAGAAGATTGTCGCGATCGCGAACCGGAATAACCGCTGAGAACTCAGCCCTCGCAAGCACGATTTGCCACCCGAAAAACTCTTCTGAAACCAATATTTTCCCTAATTTTTTTCACATTACCCTCTGCCAAATTCTTTTTAAGTTCCTAGATAACTAGATCTTTCTCTCTTAGACAACTAAATCCTTCTTCCTTCTGAAACCTCCCCTAAGAATTGATACGGCAACTCGAATTAATTGCATCATGCTTGCAGGATGAGCGATCGCCCAGACATTGATTGTCAGACAAGTGATTGCCATAACTAGCAAGATGTATGTCGGAGGCATTACTACCCCGATCGCGAACCAGGTAAAAACGTGAAATATCATTGCTGTAGCCCAAAGGCTGGCGACAACCACAGACGCCCAAATTTGTATTCGAGGTCGGTTTAGTGCTGTCAAAATCACTGTCTGTAAAGTAGTCAGCAAGTTTGCCGGAACTAAAAAGGCACAGATAGCTATGCAGTAGGTATGAGAAAATTCAGTAATTGTATTGAAGTCGAGCATCAGTCTAATTGTCCGGCCTGTTGGGTATACTTAAAGAGCTTAGCGTGACTTGACTTTCAGATCTTGTCACCCTTACCTTAACTTAAGATTTCAGTAAGTAGGCCGCTCTGGAGACGCATTTCTCTCCCCCTGTTCCGGCAGGCAAAATTTTACCACAAATATTAAAGTTTTGGGGGAATTATTAAACACACTTGAAGAATGGCAACAATTGCTATGATAATTAATATCGGGAAGCGATAATATAGAAGAGCCAAGTGGGTAAAATTTATAGAAGGCTGAGGCGGCTTGAACAGCAACACATAGGGTAGGCTGATTTTCGACTCAATCATTTTGATGCGCTGACTCTCGGATGATTGATTCTCAGTGTCCGTCTAGGAATCGAGCCGTTATGCGATCGAACAATATGAGATTATTATGTAAAAGCCAATTTGCTCTCAAATCTCAAATCATTAGAACCCTCTCGAAATTTTACAGCGGAAGACAAAGAAAATGGATCTACAAATCACAATCCCCGCCCTCGAAGAAGTTGACTTGACAAACTGCGACAGAGAACCGATTCACATATCGGGGCTCATTCAGCCACACGGAGTGCTACTTGTTGTACGAGAACCTGAACTAGAAATACTGCAAGTCAGCGAAAATACGCAAGATTTGTTAGGAGTAGAGCCGGAAAGTGCGATCGGTAGAAATTTGAGCTTATTCTTCAATCGAGTTCAACTAAAAAAACTCAAGCTTTGTTTGTGTAATGAAAACTTAAAAACCGTTAATCCCATTAAACTTTCTGTCACAAACAAAGGTAAATATTTAGAATTTGACTGCATCCTCCACCGAGTAGAAGAAGTATTGATGGTCGAGTTGGAATTAGCCACCAACCCAGAAAATCTTTCTGTTTTTAGCTTTTATCATTCAGTGAGAGCCACTATCAGCAAAATTCAAAGCGCCCAAAATCTCAAGGAATTATCTCAAATAACCGTAGAAGAAGTTAGAAAAATATCCGGTTTTGATAGAGTCATGGTCTATCAATTTGACCATGAAGGCAACGGCGCTGTAATCGCTGAAGACAAAGCAGAAATGCTGAGCCCTTTCTTAGGATTAAACTACCCAAGTTCAGATATTCCCAAACAAGCCAGACAACTGTATGCGTTAAATTGGCTGAGGTTAATTCCAGATATTAATTATCAACCAGTCCCCCTTGTTTCAGGAAATAATGCTGTCACGACCCAGCCCCTCAACCTCAGTTTCAGCGTATTGAGAAGCGTTTCTCCCATTCACATAGAATACCTGCAAAATATGGGCGTTGCAGCTTCGATGTCAATCTCATTAATCAAAGACAAAAAACTGTGGGGATTGGTTGCTTGCCACAACTATACCCCAAAACACCTCAACTATGAATTGCGCGCAGCCTGCGAATTTATCGGGCAAGTAATGTCCTTAGAACTGCAATCAAAAGAAGGAAACGAAGACTACGACTATAAACTACACTTAAAATCCATTCAAACCAAGATTTTTGAAGACATATCCACGTCCGAAAACCTGTCAGAAGTGTTAGTTAAATGTCAGCATAATTTGCTAGAAGCAGTCAACGCCCAGGGAGCCGCAATAGTATTTGGAGACAATTGCTATCAAGTAGGGCAAACACCTCAAGGAGAAGCGCTCAAATACTTAACTAATTGGGTGCAAGAGCATTTAAATAAAGAAATTTTTTATACAGACTCGCTCACCAAATGCTATCCAGAAGCTGAGGAATTTAAAGACACAGCCAGCGGGTGTTTGGCGATAGCAATATCGCCAACTCAGAAAATATACGTTTTGTGGTTTCGCCCGGAAGTAATTAAGACCGTAAATTGGGCGGGCAACCCCAACAAACCAGTTGAAACCGATGAAGATGGCAACCCTCGACTGTCTCCTCGGAAATCCTTCGAGCTGTGGAAAGAAAATGTGAGGTACAAATCGTTGCCTTGGAAACAATGCGAAATAGACGCTGCATTGGAACTGAAAAAAGCAATGATTAATATAGTGCTGTGTCAAGTCGATAAACTCGAAAAATTAAATACAGCACTAGAAGCATCAGTCGCCAGAGAACGGGAAAAAACTGCTAATTTAAAAACAGCGATGTCCGAGCTTAAGCGGGCGCAAACTCAATTGGTGCAAAGTGAAAGAATGTCAAGTTTGGGACAGTTGGTGGCGGCGGTAGCTTATGAAGTCACTAACCCGATTAACTTCATCTACGGCAATCTTAGCTATGCTAATGAATACAGTCAAAAAATGATCAATTTATTGCAGCTTTACGAGCAGCACTATCCGTCGCCTTCGCCAGAAGTTCAAGCACAAATAGAAGCAGTAGAATTAGAGTTCATAGTTGAAGACTTACCCAAGTTGCTGGGTTCAATGAAAGTAGGAGCTAACCGCATCCGCGAGATAGTTCAGTCGCTGCGAAACTTTTCTAGAATTGACGAAGCAGAGATTAAACCCGTTGACATTCACGACGGATTGGACAGCGCTTTGCTGATTTTGAGCAACCGACTCAAACCGAAGCCCGATCGCCCTGCAATTCATCTCATCAAAGAATATGGCTCTCTACCTTTGGTTGAGTGTTACGCAGTTCAAATCAACCAAGTATTTATGAATGTACTGACAAATGCAATTGATGCTCTCGAAGATGCCTTTGTCAACAATAATTTATCGTCGCACTGGGGCAGCGAAGAACAGCCAGTTAAGTACGGACAAATTCGGATTGTGACTGAATTTTGTCCGGGAGAAAAAGCCGTAGCAGTTCGGATCAAGGACAACGGTTGGGGCATGGAAGAAAAAGTTCGCCAGAAAATTTTTGAGCCTTTTTTTACCACAAAACAGGTGGGCAAAGGTGCAGGGATAGGTTTGGCGATTAGCCACGAAATTGCGGTAGAACAACACGGTGGCAAATTGACTTGCTTTTCAGCCCCCGGAGAGGGAACCGAGTTGATTATTGAGATTCCCTTGAGCCAAACTCATCCGACACCCATTGTCAAGTGAAAAAAAGTCCGCGCTAGCGAAGCTATCCCCAAGGCTAGGAAATCGCCCCAATTCAAAAACCGAAAATTCGATTAAAATACAAAAGCAGCTAAGTAGATTTGAGCCAATTCAGAGGAAGCTAGTATGACTGAAAAAAAAACCGCCCAATGGGATGCCGGCCGGTTTCTCAAAACCTTGGCTTATTTCGGCGTCATTCCCTTCATTGGCAGCATTAGCTGGCTGCAACAACTTTTTGGAAGCAGCAGCAAAACTAAAAAAGACCAACCCAAATTGATACTGGTAGCCGGTGCTACCGGCGGCGTCGGGAAGCGAGTTGTCAAGAGGCTGCAACAGCGGGGATATAAAGTACGCTGCCTCGTCAGAGATGCTAAAAGAGCAACAGAAATTCTCGGCAATAATGTCGAATTAGTCGAAGGAGATATTACTCTGCCAGAGACGCTAACACCGTTAGTAACCGAGGGCGTGGAAGCAGTTATCTGCTGTACGGGTACTAAAGTTCAACCGATAGAAGGAGACACCCCAACCAGGGAAAAATACTATCAAGGCATCAAATTTTATATGCCGGAAGTTGTGGATGTTCCCGAAATAGTCGAATACAAAGGCCTCAATCATTTAGTGCAAGCTGTTCGCCGCCAGCTAATTCAAGCAGGCGAAAAAATAATTTTCGACTTCACAAAACCCAGCCAAGATTTAAAAGAAACTTGGGGTGCGCTAGACGATATCGTGATGGGTGGCACCAGCGAAAGTTCGATCGTACTTACAGACAATACAGCTATATTCACAGGCAATGTTTCTACCGCCAACTCGGGTGGCTTTGCTTCGGTGCGTACCCGCAACTTTGATCCTCCGCTTAATCTCACAGGATTTAGCGGCATCCAACTACGTGTCAAAGGGGACGGCAAGCGCTACAAATTGATTGTTCGCAGCGAAGCTAAATGGGATGGAATTGGCTATTGCTATTCGTTTGATACTGTTTACAATATCTGGATTACTGTCACCGTTTCTTTTGATGAGTTAATTCCAGTATTCCGCGCCAAAACTGTCAAAGATGGCTCTAAATTTGATGCCAGCACTATTTTTTCTTTTCAGCTAATGTTGAGCAAGTTTGAATATGATGGCGCGCTCAACCCGAAATTTACACCGGGTATTTTTCAACTGGAGTTAGAATCTATTAAAGCTGATGGGGGACAGACTTTGCCGCGATTTGTGATGGTGAGTTCGGCAGGAGTTACCCGCCCGGGCCGCCCTGGAATTAAGTTGGAAGAAGAACCGCCTGCTGTCAGGATGAATGATATGTTGGGGGGGATTTTGACTTGGAAGTTGAAAGGGGAAGATTGTGTGCGATCGAGCGGCATACCTTATACTATTGTCAGACCCTGCGCTTTGACTGAAGAACCGGGAGGCAAAGCTTTAATATTTGAGCAAGGAGACAATATTAGGGGCAAAGTTAGTCGGGAAGATATTGCAGAATTGTGTGTGCAGGCTTTGGAACAACCGCAAGCTTGCAACGTTACTTTTGAGGTGAAAGAGGGGGAAAATGGCAGTTCTCCCGGAGACTGGCAGGGTTTGTTTTCGGGAGTTAAATAATTATTATTTGTATGGTTAAAGTCTAGATACCCCCTAACCCCCCTTAGTAAGGGGAGGACAAGAAATCGTTTCAAGGACTCAGCGCTGGTGCGCCGAATAGTACCCTAGAAATGCGAGTTTTCTAACTGGTTCCCAGGCTATACCTGGGAATCAATGTCCAGAGGCTCTGCCTCGCTTGTTAGTAGGAAAATTGGAGGCCGAGCCTCCAGATATGCGTTACCAGGCAGAGCCTGTTAACGAGTAAAGTTACCAATTACCAATTACTATGTCTGTGACTTTTTCCCGACGCTATTTGACGCCTTATTTGTTTTTACTTCCGGCTTTATTTATTTTGAGTTTGACTGTTTTGTGGCCGGCGGTGCAAGCTTTTTATTTGAGTTTTACTAATTACGAATATGATTTAACTCAAATGCCACAGTGGGTGGGTTTAAAGAATTTTAACAGGTTGTGGGGCGATCGCACATTCTGGCAAACCTTGACGAATACGCTGCTGTATCTCACCTGCGTTGTGCCTGTATTGGTTGTTCTACCGTTGGGAATGGCGATTTTGTGCAACCAAAAACTTAAGGGGATGAACTGGTTTCGTGCAGCATACTATACGCCGGCGGTGATTTCAATGGTTGTCGCTGGGATTGCTTGGAAGTGGCTGTTTGCTGAGACTGGATTGCTGAATCAGTTGGGGGAATTGTTGGGTTTGCCTCCTGTTTCTTGGCTGGCTAATCCGAAGTTAGCAATCTTTAGCGTCATGGCGGTTACTATCTGGAAAGGATTGGGTTATTACATGGTGATTTATTTGGCAGGGCTGCAAGCTATTCCGGCAGAACTTTATGAGGCGGCTGCTATTGATGGTTCTGATGGTTTGGCAAAGCACTGGGATATTACTGTGCCGCTGATAAAGCCTTATTTAGTTTTGGTAGCCGTGATTTCGGCGATTTCTGCTACTAAGGTTTTTGAAGAAGTGTATATTATGACTCAAGGCGGGCCGCGAAATAGTTCTAAGACTGTTGTTTATTATCTTTACGAACGGGCTTTTAAGGATTTGGAAATTGGCTATGCTTGTACGATCGGGCTGGTTTTATTTTTGCTGATTTTGGGTTTGTCGATTTTGCAAGTTAGCCTTCAGGGTTTGACTCGCAATGATTAATATTGGTGAGAGATTGGTAGTGATCCAGATATTGCAACATTCTCATCTCAAGAACAGGCAAGATGCCTGTTCCACAATACATGAAATTCCTTGTGGGGTGTCCCGCCGGCTCTAATTTCTACTAATTTTAGACTTGAATATCGATAAGGCCATCGCTCACGGCTTTGGGCAGGTCTTATTGGCGAAATCACAGGTATAAATATAGGGTTTCTGCCAGTTCAAAGGAATTTCTAATAAATCCCTGGTTCCGGTCATTCCCTGTCCCAGAAAGAGCAGCACAGCGATCAAGTTCAATATGACATGGATAGTGCGCCAGCGATTTGAGCGGTCTTTGTAAATGTCTTCAATGATGGCAAGGGAAAAAACCATAATTAGCGCAGCGGTGATGCCAATGTAGTAGTGAGACCAATACCATTCATTGGTTCGCCGATAAACGCCATCTTGAGTGCCAAGAATCACCAAACCAGTACCTGTTAGGGTTGCAAATATGCCACGCCATAAAGCGGGTGTAGCTCGATAAAGCATCACCAAAGAGGCGATCGTTGCAACAAACATCAGCACAATGAAAATGACCTGAAACGAGTTTTTGCTCCAAACATTCTTGCTCAAAATATGCTCAAAAATCGGGTAGGCTAAACCCAACAAGGTCACTCCTACCACAGAACCTGACAGAATTCGACCTGCTTTGACGTGTTCTGGACCGACTACAGGTGGAATTTTGCTCTTGGTGTCGATCGCAATTTGCTTGCGACGCTGCATAGTTTGCCACGCCATATTGAGAACAACACCAAGCATAGGAAAAACAATCGCTACAGCTAAAATAGGATGCAGCAAAGCCAGAAAATCTTTAGATTCCATAAATAACCTTTTTGTTGAGGAGGGTTGGCTTCATCAACCCGGTTTTTGCCATACATAATATCATATCCGGCCATCTAACCAAAGTAAGTTTGTAGTCAGGACTCATAGTAATTGTTCATGTGCCTAGAGATAACTGAAGTCCTGACTACAAATATGCTTTATGAAGGGTAACTCACCGGAAATGTTGATAAATCAGAAAATATAGCAATTGTCAATTGGGTGAGGTACAGCTTTCTCAATTACGCAATTACGCAATTACAATTACCTTGTTCTCAGGGAAATTAAAACTGCTGGTGATAATCTAAGTGGCAGTTAGCGGCGACTAATTGCCTGGATCACTTTGAGCTTAGCGCAACAGTTCTTTGTTATTCAGAATAGCCGGCCAATTTTTGTTTCCTGAAGCAATGTGACCACGAATATCCCCCATCCATTGTGCTTGTACTGTTTTATCGTAGTTGAGATAAAGCTTCCCATTAACGATTTTCCAGGCGTCAGGCTGGGTGACAACAAGATTTCCTTCACTGGTACCCTGGGCGCAATATCCACCGTATTGAGGAGCATAGTTTTCAGGATTGTTGGCAAACATATCACGGTTTGCTGCACTAGCAAACATCCAAGTTGTTCCACCCCAATTATGTTTAAATTGGCTAACTCCCATAACTAATTTGCTTTGGGTGAAATAGGATACAACATCCTGACCATCAAGAGCCACACCTTTTTCGGTGTAGAATTGAGGATGAAAGGTTGTTGTGTTGTTTTTACCCGCGCAAGGATTGGCTTTACCAGCACAAGGATTGCAGGGTAAGCTCATCTAATTTGGTATAAATTGTACTTGACAATGAGTCAAATAAGTGAGATGACAACAATGCTACCCAATAAAATATTTAGGAATACATTTTATGTCTCAGGGTTTTGAAATTAAATCTACCTCTGGCAAAAAAAGCTCTCTTCCTCAACCACCGCTCCCGGAAGTAGCAGAGATTCAAGATATTCAACAGAGCTTATTAGCACATTTTGCAGATATTAAAGACCCCAGAGTCGAGCGAACTAAGAAACATCAACTCACCGATATCCTAGCAATCGCAATTTTCGCTATCATCGCCGGAGCGCAAGGGTGGGAAGACATCGAGAATTATGGCATTAGTAAAAAAAAGTAAAGTGGTTAGAAGAGTTTTTGGCATTACCTTATGGCATCCCTTCCGATGACACTTTTCGT
>NZ_JAUBQQ010000039.1:0-52015 GCF_036701335.1 Microcoleus sp. Pol12B5
TCTAATTAACTCATAATTTTGCCTGGAATATCATTCTACTATGTATTTGTGTAATTAATTCTGTCTAACTACTTAACTACAGCCACCGCAGACTCTGGAATCTGAGAATGCTCCACCCGAAAAACATTCGCGCTCAAATTAGCAACAATTTGTTTCCCCTGCTGCGTCAGTTCCAAATAGCCGATCGCATCCTTCACATACCGATAAACCACATTCCAATAAAACTTGGGATAACCATCCCGCAACTCCCCCGGATTTTGATAGCCCAAAACCCGATTTTGCCCAATTTCCTCAAACTCGTAAAACAGCGCCGCAATCTTTTGCAAATATCGCGGATCACTCAACTGACCAATTAAATCAGCAGCCCGAACTAAACCAGGATAATTTACAGTATCTTGATAATCTTCATTTGCAGGAACTGGAAAACGAGTCAGCTCAATATTATGCTTAACCAGCTCAGCATCAATCAGTTTGTGACCGCCAAAACGCTCGTCAATAAACATTTTTCCGCGATCGACATGATAAGGCATCAAACTAGCATCCGTCGCCCCCGGAGGCAGCGTTAATTTCAGGTCGCCTATTCCCGTCGCATACAGTCCCAAATCTCTTCTATCTTGTCGGCAAACACCTTTAACATACCCGATATCATGACATAGCAAAGCAATGTGGAAGTGCAGCCAATCTTCGCAGGAAACACCCCCTTCGCGGATGTGCTTCCCACCCAGAATTGCTTGTCCCACCAAGGTAACTAAAATAGTGTGTTCGACATTATGGTAAAGAGCATCGCTATTAGCAATATTTTCTAAAGCCATACTCGCCACCCAAGCAATAATTTCGCCATAGTCAGATTTAAACCCGCCATAAGTGTGGTGGTAGCCTTCAATCAGGCGATTGACAAAAGCCTTAATCAGCAGTTCAGTTGCGTTAAACATATTCACTTCCCTGAGCCCATGTAGATTATTAAATTATTTTTATAGTTATTATTTTTGCTGTTACAGTTAGATGTTATTTTTGGCTTAAGCGCCACGATGAATATCCACTCCTATCGACAGGCATCCATTGATATTATCAACAATTATGGCTTAAATTATGGCTCTCGCAACTACCAAAGCGACAGACCCCATAAATAATTGATATCAATGGGCGATCGAGGTATGACACCCCTCAATTAGCTACGGCGTTACATCTTCCCCGTATAGGTTAGGAAAAAAACGAGGGCGATAGAAAACGCAACCGCACTAATTCCTCATACACAGGATTAAGCTTGCACATAGGCGGTATGTGGAAAATATGGTGTCCCTATAACGGAATATCTCTCTCAAAAGGACACCGTGCGGGTATAAGTTGGCACACCACTGAGTTACTTGTGGCTCTCCCACGGCAATGCTATCAAGCCACTGTCGCACTTGTTGCACGAGGCGATCGCAAAAAGTTAAGTCTTGGCACTGATTTTCCGGCAAAATACTTGTAGTCAAGTTCATGATTGATCTCAGTAATCATTACTAACCAAAACTTATGAATCACCAGACTTAATCCTCAACGAAACCCACTGTTGATCCGGTGACGTGAATAAGTTTTATGAGTGACACTCATAGTCGCAAAAAGTGATGCAAAGAGCTAGCATTTGTGATTTAAAACTCGCTAAAGTGTGAGACAGATCACGGCCTATGTTCCCTCCAGAATGTATATTTAGATAGATGGCAAGAAAATAAGACAGAATAACTGGCAGCCCTCCCTCGCAGCTCCCCTCTCCCATCATCTGCGATCTACGACTCTATATACTTACTAATATAAGGTTTCAGGCAATGATTAAACAAAAACATAAATATGCCGACCTTGCTCAACTCCCCCACACAGATACCGTGCTCCAAAAACTCCCTGTAGAAGTTAAAGAATGGGCCCAAAGCTTGCCTTGGAACCAACGGCGCTATGTCTTGTCCCTCTGCTACATATTGTGTGCATCTACTCCCGACTTGCAAGCAGAATTTTTAGATAATTATACAGCCGACGGTTTAGTCTCAAAAATGTTTGAAGATGTAGATACTCTACACCGAGTCAAAGAGTATTTAATCAGATTTCGGGTCAAAAAACAATTAAACGAATCAGATTTAAGAAGCTACATCAAACAATTTTATATCCACTCAGCTCAACAATCGCTCCGAGAAACTGACCAATATTTAGAATCAGCACTCCGCTTCGTCTTGAGTACAGAAGAACGTAATAATGTTTTTAACTACATTTTGGGCTTTGAATTTATTAAAATTGTGTTTCAAATGAGCTGGTTGCAACACGAAAGATTAGCGAGACTGCAAAAAAATCAGTCGCAGTTTATTGAAACCTATATCAAGCCGATTCAACACGCACACAGAATTAATGGCATAATTCTCCCGAAAGATGAGAGAATCTTTTTTGCCAGACGCACCTATTACGTTCAACTACCTAACATTTCCTACAGAAGGCTAATTGAGTTAGTCATGGCAACTTTTACTACAGAAATGGTGAGTAATTGCGGATTTTCTATCAGTCGCCACTCTCAAGCTCTGCGTTTTGACTGCGATTATATTTATGATCCAGAACCAGAAGAAGAAAGATTTCCTACTGACTTGCAATTTATTCATTAACTTGACCCAGTAAGGTGTACCCTAAGTTGCTTTTTTCTCTTTACTTTTAGTTGCGCTTTGGGTCCAGGAGAGTTTTTGAAGCATGGGACTTCTAGTCGGCAAGTTAAAATTGAATTTTTCAGCCTGATTTTATATAAAATAGGAGGGCTGTATCAATTAACTTTCCGCTTGCATTTCTTCAATGTCAAACCAGCTAACTATCACTCCCGCTAGCGGAATCGCCAGAAATATACCTAAAAGTCCTGCTGATCTTGCCCCAACTAACAGTGCAAAAAATACCACTACCGGATTGAGGTTAAGAGAATTTTGCATGAGTCTCGGATGAATAAAGTTGTCTTGAACTTGCTGCAAAACAATGCAAGCTGCCAATACTTTTAAAGCTAGCCACACATTTTGAGACAATACAATAAAACAAACTAAGCTAATCCCCAGCGTCGCTCCGATTCCTGGAACTAAATCAAACAATCCGATAATAAAGGCTAAAATCAAGGGAAATTTGACATCTAACAGCAGAAAAATCAAAAAACTTGCTGTTGTCAAAAATAACATCAAAAGGATTTGTGCCTGAAAAAATCCTAAAAAGTTTTTTTCTATTGTTACACTTAAACGCCTATGCAGGTGTCGAGGTATAAACTTGAGAACTAACAGCCACAGCCTCTCTCCATCAAGTAACATGAAAGAAGCCACTACCATAATTAATATTAAATTCAATAAGTTGGTTAAAAATACTTGTAAAAAAGCAATACTCGATACAACTCCAGCCAAAGCTTGATTTCGCAGTTGTTCCTCAATAACTCGCAGGTTAACTTGCAGGTTTCTCGCCCGCAGGAATGCTTCGATGCGCTCGGACAGAGGCGCTAGAGCATTCACAAATTCAGTCATGCTGTCAATTAATTGCTGCCCTTGAGATAAAAGAGTGACGCCTACGGTGACGGTGAGACCGCCAAAAACTAAAATGGTGAGCAAGACAACGAAGGCGACAGCTAAACTTCGCGGTAAAAATTTCTGGAGAGTTCGCACCGGATAGTTGAGCAAAAAAGCCACGAGTGCAGCAATGGTGAAAACCGCGACTGCAGTTTCAAAGTAAGCTAAAAGTTGCAGTCCAGCCCAACCAGAAGCAAATAAAAGCAAAAACCGGACTAAGGCTAAATTGCTGAGCATATTCCAAAAATTGGGAGGGGTTCTTTCTTGCTCTTTCACTGGGATTTTTAGGGCTTAATAATAGCTCAAAACTATTGCAGAGTGATCTTTTAGCATCGCACCTAAGATATATCTGCGGCTATCCCCCTCAAGGCTGAAAACAGATGACGAACTGAGGCAGGAGTGGGTTCTATTCACCATAAGTTCGATCGTCACGAATTCCCAATGAAACACGCCCGCGATCGAACAAACAGCCTTTCTGAGTCTAAAACCGCCTCGGAAACTCTTTGCGAGGGGAGTATTTGTCGTGGCGGGCTCGCAACTAACACACAAACGCTCAAACTAGCCGGCGCCGAAAAATCCGGTTTCAGTGCCAGTGGCGAAAAATTTCTACTCTGCCCCGTGGAAGATAGTATGAACAGGTCAATTTTTGGGATACTAGAAAGTAGCACTCAACTTAGCTGAGGAACAAACGTGCTGCTATCAAAAGGCTTTGAAGTAGAAATGTATACCGGCACTCCCGAAGGTGAGGTTGTCGGTCTATCCGATCGCATAGTTGCTGATCTAGAGGGATTTGTCCGGGAGCCTGATAGCCGCAATGTGGAGTACACGACCGCCCCGCTGTGCAGCTACGATCGCCTGTTGTGTGCCTTAGTCAAGCCACGAGTTCGGCTGCGCGAGTATTTAAAACAATTGGGTGACTATACCTTGCTGCCGGGAAGTACCTTGTCTCTTGGAGGAAGCGATCGATTTTACCGATCCGATCCTAACAACCCCTACCACACCTACATCGAGCAAACCTACGGCACCAAAGTCGTCACCGCCAGCATTCACATCAACATCGGCATCTCCCAACCAGAAATGCTGATGCGCGCCATCCGCCTCGCCCGCGTCGAAGCACCCCTATACCTTGCCTTGAGCGCCTCTTCCCCCTTCCTAGACGGCGAAGTGACGGGCTATCATTCGACTCGGTGGGGTTTGTTTCCCAAAACTCCCGCCATCGTTCCCCTGTTTGAAAGTCACAAGCATTACATTCAGTGGACTGAAGAACAGCTAGAACTCGGTACTATGCAAAACGTCCGCCATTTGTGGTCTGCAGTGCGACCAAATGGCGATCGTCGCCCCTACTGTCTCAATCGCCTCGAACTGAGAATTTGCGACCTCGAAGTCAATCCTCTGGCTTTGTTGGCCATTACTGCCTTACTAGAAGCTCGCATCTGGCAGATGATGGAAGACCCCAGCTTAGACCCTTTAGATCTCAGCACCTTGCCTGCGGCCACCCGCAACGAAGACTTAGTTGCCCTCACAGACGCCAACGAAATTGCTGCATCCCGGCAAAGTTTGGATGCCGAACTCACCCACTGGCAAGACGGCAGAACTATTCTGGCACGAGATTGGATTGAGGAAATTTACCGCGAAGTGTGGCCTATAGCCAAAAAACGCGGCTTTAGTTGCTTTCTCTCGCCACTCAAAAAGATTCTCCGGGAAGGCAACACGGCCCAGCAGTGGTTGAAGCTACACGAGGGCGGTTCGGACACCCGCAGTATTATTCTGCAAGGGATTGATGGCATGGCTCACCAAGAATGGGAGCTAGAAGACAACTTGTGCGCCCAGTTAGTTGCCTGAAGTACCCGCCGTTATTATAACGGGGGCTTTCACTAGCCCCCTGACTATGCGTACTCAGCCAATAGAAATAGCCCGAACCTATCGGTCAATCGATTTTAGATTTTAGATTTTAGATTGACCCCACGGATAAATTCGGGGACTCCTTTATCGGATACAGGTTTTTTATTTCTGGACGGATGAATCCGGGGGCTTATATCCTGGATGCTTGATTGTCCAAAGTTGCAGATCACCACCCTTAAAACAAATCAGAATATTTAATCAATGGAGTTCGACAAAGGTTATAAATAAAAGCTATAAGGTATATCTACCTGTGGGTAGTTTTATAAATTTCCCAAGAGCTGTATTTTTCGCTTTTAATTAGCTTCATGCCCCAACTTGTCTTGATTCACCCGCAAATCCCCCCGAATACTGGCAATATCGCCCGCACTTGCGCTGCCACAGGCACGGAACTACATTTAGTTGGCCCGCTGGGGTTTGAAATTAGTGATCGCTACCTGAAACGGGCCGGCTTAGATTACTGGCCCTACGTCAATCTCCAGTGCCACGAAGACTTAGCGGCTTTTCAGGCCTATCGGGAGCAGCGCGGGGGACGAGCGATCGGATTCAGCACTGGCGGGCGATGCAATTACGCGCAATTCCAATTTAAGCCCAGCGACTGGCTGATGTTTGGCTCGGAAACTGTAGGCATTCCCCAATTCGTCTTGGATGCCTGCGACGCCACAGTTTTTATTCCGATGAGCCAGCCTGGAGTCAGGAGTTTGAACCTCTCCGTCAGCGCCGCTGTTGGTTTATTTGAGGCTAAACGACAGTTGGGGGAGCTGGGGGGATAAATCATTATCAACACATAAATATATAGATATTTAATAGCTGCCGGAGGCTGCCAAAGCTGCATTTAAATATAAGAAATTTGTATCAAAGGGGTGAAAATCTAGATAGCCGACATTAATATATTTTATTCATTCCAAAACAGATTGTTATCAGCAACACAAAATTACTCCCAAGATAATTCAGCAACAAAAACAGAGGATTTTAGGGATTTAGGGCGTGAGCGAGTACCAGCTTGGGTCTGAACACTATATCTAGTAAATATACGGTTGTAGGTTGTCCGGAAATTAACCTAAAGTTTGATAATAGGTGAGAGTTCAGAGCCTTACCGGAACGAAGATTTTATGTATTCGTTCCAGCTATTACGGTGTAAGGCTTGTGGGGTTAATTGCAGCAGGTTTGACCGAGAATTTTAAAATTTCTGACGGTTTGAGCTTGTCTAAATTAAAAAAGCAAGGTAATCTGGCCTAAGCATGATAGCTGTCAACAATCAGAATATTTTTGCTTGTTGATTTAAACTCAGCGTCATGCGATCCCCTTGAGTGTTTCCAAGGACAGTTAGCGCTTCTCAGTAGGAGGTCGTTTTTTTGAAACGAACATATCCCCAAATTAAGCCTGTTCAGGCTAGTGAAATCGACAGAGACGGTTCTGCGGAACCATCCAAACAGACAACGCTCAGCACAGGCAGAGTTCGCTCTCTCGCCACGATCGGGCTGGCAATATCGGTAGGTGCTTCTGGCATCCTGCTACCGAGAAATGGAGACAGCGCTCGCGCGTCTGAGCTCGCACCGACATCAGAATCCACCGCTGAAGTACAGCCAGTATCGGCCAACGGGCCCGCTACGTCGGCACAAGTTGACGGTTCCAGGGCCGAACAGCCCGGGTCACCTTATGAACCCGCGACGGTTAAGGTGCAGGAGGGGCAAAGCCTTTGGGATCTTTCTCGGGATTATGAAGTTGAACCGTTGGCACTAGCAACTGCCAACGACATCCAACCCGATACCATACTCCAAGTTGGCCAACAGCTCAGAATTCCGACTGCGACGGAAGCCACACCACAACAGAACGCCGGCTATAGCACATCGGCTTCGCTAGATCGCGCAGCGACGGTCAATCCCGAACAAGAGTTTAATCTGACTGGCTCCGAGCCATTGGATAGTGCAGCCATGACAGCGCTGCCATCACCCGCAGCGACCCCGCTGGTCACGACGGTACCGGAACAAAGTTTGATCGAGATCCCGAATGCAGACGGGGCGATCGACAGTTTGAAAAAACAGGAAAACCGCACCACAGAATCGGGTCGAACTATGTTCGGGTCGGAGGGGGGAGCAAATTTATCTACACCTGCGGCATTTTTGCCGGAGTCAGCACCGACGCTGACCTTCCCCGGATATGCAACTGGGACAACTATTCCTGACCTCGATGCCACACCTGTAATTCCCAATTCCGGGGGAGGTCAAGTAGCATCGCCCGATCAAGCATTCGAGTCAATTGAACAGTCTTTGGCAACACCCACTGTGCTAGTCCCCCCTGCGGGAAGTACCGTCGCGCCGGCTGA
Organism: Microcoleus sp. Pol12B5; assembly: GCF_036701335.1. Classification (NCBI taxonomy): domain Bacteria; kingdom Bacillati; phylum Cyanobacteriota; class Cyanophyceae; order Oscillatoriales; family Microcoleaceae; genus Microcoleus; species Microcoleus sp. Pol12B5. Next base: position 7,771 of record NZ_JAUBQQ010000039.1, read on the forward strand.
GGTTCTCTACAGCGTGCGTCCGGGAGATACGCTAGATGCGATCGCCAAAGGTCACGGCGTATCGCCCACAGATCTGATCTCCGTCAACAAGCTCGGCAACCCCAACTTGCTGAATGTCAATCAACGGCTGAAAATTCCCCAAGTTAGGTTTAAAAATCCAGGGGTGCAGGCGGCAGCCTCTTATTCTGCCTCCAACTCTACATCTGTCTGGGCGGCGAGTTCGGTTCCCGCATCTTTGAACCCCAGCTCGTCTACCTCGGAAATAGCCGGTGCTGGCGTTGCATCACCCGCGCCCAAAGTGCCTGTTGTCTCTCCGCTGGAGAACCTGGAAGGCCTGAACAATATTTCAGCGCCGATGGTTCCCCAAATTAACAGCATTCCGCTGACTCAAGTTTCCCAAACCATTAGCGATCCACGGAAGCTGGATCTTCAAGGCGAACCAACATTTACAGGTGCAGTTGACACCAGTGCCCTGCCCTCGCCAGCCAGCGCAACTGCTACCGCCATCGCTACGGGAGAATACCCGCAGCCGATCAGCTTCGTGGCAAATACTAGCGCCCAGGGTTCAAATGCGGAGCCAACTAGCGCTGTACCAGAGTCGAAATCGGAGCCTCTCCCTACCGCAGAAGCTCTCAACCCTTATTCCGAACGATTGAGGGCAGAAGTTGTTAGGCTGCGAGAGGAATATCGTGCCTCGCGCAATTCGATCGGCGCCAATGCGGTGTCCTTGGCTCCAAATGACGGGTCCTCGGTCAACCCGTCTGAGGATATGCCAAGTGCCAATCCCTATCTCTACACCCCCGACTATACTGAGGCGGTGCAGAATGAAATCAGCAGACCGCCATCGAGAGCCTGGTCTGAGCAGGTTCAGAAGCAGCAGCAAGAGCGTTTAGACCCCACTCGCGCAGCGGAACTGCAACCGATCAACCTGACGCCGAACTCTGCTGGGCAGCGGCCTGTGGTAGCAACTGCTCCTTTGGGAGCCGACGGTTACGATCCCCTAAGCAACCCGTCTTTGGGACGCATGGTTTCTCCAGAACTGCCTCCGCTTTCGAGCCCTGATACTTATCTGCCTAACGGCAAACAACAGTCGGCTAACCGGTTTATTTGGCCGTCTAAGGGCGTTCTGACTTCTGGCTACGGCTGGCGGTGGGGACGGATGCACAAAGGAATTGATATTGCAGGGCCGATCGGCACGCCAATTGTGGCAGCATCAGACGGGGTGGTTACCTATGCTCAGTGGAACGACGGCGGCTACGGGTATCTGGTGGAAATTACCCATCCTGACGGCACTGAGACTGTCTATGCCCACAACAGCCGTATTTTGGTTCAAAAGGGTCAGAGAGTCGCTCAAGGGGAACAGATTTCTGAAATGGGCAGCACTGGCTTCAGTACCGGGCCGCACTTGCACTTTGAAATTCATCCCGCCGGACAGGGTGCTATCAACCCAATGGCTTTACTGCCCGACGATGCCTCCAGCGCTTCTCGGTAACTACTGGTCGGAAGTTATGGGTTTTGAATGATTAGCAAAACTCATAACTTTTACTGTAAGTCATTATAAATTGTGTTGCTTGAAAAGAGAACATAGCTAGCCCTACCGTGCTACGATAGTAAATCGTGAAGTAGATTTGGCTCAGTGGCGCAGTGGTTAGCGCAGGGGACTCATAAGCCCAAGGTCGCAGGTTCAAATCCCGCCTGAGCCATTATTTAATCCAAAAAATTGCGCTCTCAAATTTGAGAGCGTTTTTTTTTGGTTTCTCTAGAAGATACTTGTAGTCGTTATGAGTATGATATATTTGTAACAGTTCGTAAAAAAGGAAACAAAATCTATGACCAGTGAATGCCTCCGGGTTGGTCAAGCTGCACCCGATTTCGCAGCAACAGCCGTAGTGGATCAGGAATTCAAGACAGTTAAACTGTCCGACTATAAAGGTAAAAAGTATGTAGTCCTGTTCTTCTACCCCTTGGACTTCACCTTTGTGTGCCCGACTGAGATTACAGCATTTAGCGATCGCTTCGAGGACTTCAAGAAAATCGATACCGAAATCCTCGGCGTATCCGTTGACAGTGAATTCTCTCACCTCGCTTGGATACAAACAGACCGCAAATCTGGCGGTGTTGGCGACCTCAACTATCCCTTAGTTGCTGACCTCAAAAAAACAATTAGTTCGGCCTACAACGTCCTCGACCCAGAAGCAGGTATTGCCCTCCGAGGTCTGTTCATCATCGACAAAGAAGGCATCATCCAACACTCTACTATTAACAATCTTGCCTTCGGCCGCAACGTGGACGAAACTCTCCGAACTCTGCAAGCTATCCAACACGTCCAGTCTCACCCCGATGAAGTTTGTCCCGCCGGCTGGCAGCCCGGTGACAAGACAATGACTCCCGATCCTGTCAAGTCTAAGGTATTCTTTGCTGCGGTTTAAGCAGATTATATTTGTACGGACACGGCAGCGCCGTGTCCGTAACCGCAGGGGCATTTATTTAAGCGGATTTTTAATTACCAATTAGCAATTAGCAATTACCCAATTAGGAAATATGCTGACTTCTACTAATTTTAGCGGCTTATTAAATGAGCGGTTTTTCCAAAATTTATTGCCTGTTCCCGCGAGTAATATTCTGAAGCTGGGACAGAGGACGCCAGATTTTGAATTGCCGGATATTAATAATGGCAAATTGGTGCGGCTGTCGAATTATCGGGGCGATAAGCCTGTAATTCTGGCTTTTACGCGGATTTTTACAGAAAAGCAATATTGCCCTTTCTGTTTTCCTCACATTAAAGCTTTGAATGAAAACTGGGAAAAATTTGCCGATCGCAATATAGAATTATTGATGGTTGCCAGTACCGACGATCGCCAAAGCCAAATTGTGGTTAGAGATTTAGGCTTGAAAATGCCTCTGCTTTCTGATCCAGGCTGTCAAGTTTTTCGGGCTTATCAAGTCGGTCAGGCTTTAGGTGCTCCTTTGCCTGCTCAGTTTGTTTTGGATGCAGATGGAAAACTCCTCTTTAAACATTTGTTTTCTTTCATAGACCACAATGCTAGTGTGGACAGTTTATTGAAATATGTCGATCAGTAACGACACCGCTGCTGTGTCCTAATTAGGAGTTTTTCACCGCTGATGTACGCTGGTTTAGGCCCATCAGCGGGATTTTTTCACCGGTTGACACTGGCTGCGACAGCCATTTAGTCATAAATACTTATTGTGCCAATTTCGATGGCGGAATGTTGCCATGTTGGCTCGACATTAATCTAGGCTATAGCTTGAAGGTACTTAGTACAAGTTTAAGCCAATGTCGTCTCCCAAAGATCGATCGAGCAAAATTGAATTGAGCATCTTAGCGTCGCATCCTGAGTTGTTGACAGGTTTAGATGCGTGGCTGCAGCTAGGTTTACTTTCGCCCGCTGAGGTTGAGGAATTGTGCCGACAGTATTTAGTCTGCCCAATCAGAGAGCCCGCTGTAGATTTTTCTGAAATTGAAAACCCGCGAGATCCTATTGCCGAGCCAAAAGTACCTGCCTTATCAACGCAAAAAGCAGTACCTAGCAGCAGAGAAAGCGTTGCTAGACCCACAGAAACTACTCAAGCCCCTAATTTTATCGCTCAAATTTTGCACTCGCTAATGGCAGAAATTAGCGTGGTGTGGCTGTTGTTTTTAGGAGTGTTCATGGTAGTTGTCTCCTCTGGAGTCTTAGCTGCCAGCCAGTGGGAAAGATTTCCTGCCGCCGGACAATATGGAGTTTTATTAGCTTATACTTTAACCTTTTGGGCAATTAGCAGTTGGGCAAACAGACAGCAGAATTTGCACTTGACTGCTCAAACTTTGCAAGAAGTGACGCTGTTGCTAGTGCCGATCAATTTTTGGGCGATGGATACTTTTGGATTGTGGCGGTATCCTTGGGATTGGGCGGTAGCAATCGCAGCGGCACTTATTTTGACTTGGATAACTGCCCGGATTATCAACTCTCAATATCAAAGCTGTTCAGGAAAAAACATCACTCGATCGATCGCCCTAAATCACTTGGGATTGAGTTATTTGCACTCTTGGTGGGCATTGGCAGGCTTTGCCCTTACTGCGGTTTATGTGGGTACAGTGGGAACTGCTGCTATTACAGTTTATCAAGTTCAGCAACAACGATTGCAATCTATCCAACTTGGGGGAAATACTGAAACATTCCCCGCTGCTTTCAGTTTGAGCAGAGATTTTTTGACTTACAAAAAAGCAGCTTTAGTAGCTTATTCGTTAGGAATTTTACTGGGTCGAGCGATATTTGTCAAGGATGTAAATATCGCTGAAATGGGTTTAGCTTTGGCGATTTGTGGCGTGCTTTTAGCATGGCTGGATTGGCAGCACCCCCTCGCATCTAGGACTATTGAAAACAATATATCCGACCACCCAAATCCCAGCAATTTTTTTTACTGGCAATTAGCGGGAGGGGGTTTGTTGGGTTTGGGATACCTGGCTTGTTTCCGCGACATTCCGCTACAGGCGATCGCAGTTAGCGGATTGGCTGTTTGGTTTTTTTATAACCGTTTAGTGCGGTTTTGGCAAGAGTTTGATTTGCTAATGCTTGAAGTGGTGGGACTTCAGAGTATTTGGCTGTTTTGGCGAGTGCTTCCTTTAGGGATTAAGACACAAGTTGTGGCATTTTTAACTCAGCTTACAAACTCTCAGGAAACTCCTTGGGCTTTTTGGGGTGTTTTACTGTTGCCTTATTTAATTTTAATGGTAAGTGCGGCTGAGTGGCTCTACCGTAAGCGAAAGTTTCAACTTGCCAGTTTTGGCGAAAAGGTTGCTCTCGGTTTGGGGAGTGTTTTAACTGTTATTAGTTTTGTCAATCCGTTTTGGCGATCGCTCAATTTATTAGTCTCTACTTTAATTTTAGGTTGGATCACTTGGAAATACGTAATTCCCGATAATTCCCGGCGAGTGTCGAGGCCGGCTTCTGCGGCTGAACAACAGGGAAATCCGGCAATTTTGGTTTCCATAACTCACATTGTGGGTTTAGGCGCGATCGCTTCGGCAATTGACCTATTTTTTCCAAACCTGACACTCTATATTTGGTCAGGAATATTATTAATATTCATGGCGAGTGAATGGGGATTTTTTGTCTGGATGAAAGCGGCAAGTTTCCGAGAAAACTCTGCATTTTTTCGCTGGCATCCTGCATGGTTTCAAAGTTCCTGGTATCTGGGCTTAGTATTAGCAGGGTTCAGCTTTATATTGTTACAAAATTATGTGCTTGTGGGTACTGCCACTTATCGCCCTCAGTGGAGGTTGCTCTGGCTGGCGACTCCTTTGGCTTTGACTGCTGTTGCTAAATATACTGAGGTTCCTCACAAACAAGTTGCCAGTACCTTTAGTGCGATCGCCTTAATATTCGCACAATTTCTAATTTTTACTTTTCCGGGATATCGGTTAATTGGTTTTGGCTTTGCAGCCGTCTTAATGTTGGTCAATACTTACTATTTAGTAGAGCTACCAGCGGCTGTGATTGGAGTCGGGTTTGGCTTGAGTTTCGTAGCTGCGGCGATCGATCGATTAGGTTTTGTGTCGGGTTGGGATTGGGCAATTGCTGGGGCGATCGCTCTTTTGTCTCTGTGGTTGCTTAGCAGCATCGTTGTTCGTTTTTCCAGCCGTTTACCTGAGTCTTCTCAATTAGCTGCAATTTACGATCGAGCTTTAGATGGGTGGGCAATCTTACTGGCAAGCTTGCTGTTAACAACTATTACTTTTTATTCCTCTGAACTCTACGCAGGTAGTAGCTTAAGTTTCCTGCCCTCTACTGAAGTTTTGGCTGCTATTTTGGTGATAATGGCTGCGATTATTTTCCGAAATTTACGCCAACTTTACCCTCTGGCAATTTATGCTTTGGCTTGGAGTTTGGAGTTGTTGACAGCAGTGGGTTTGAGTTTTGTCGATCGCACTACGATTAATTTGGCAGTTGCTAATATTGCTCTCGGATTGTTTACGCAATTGTTGGGGGATTGGTGGCGGCGCCGCCACCGCGATCAAACAAATTTACCTAGCATTCATTTTATACCTTTGGTTTACGGGGTATTGGGTTTAACTTTCCGATCGCACACTTTGACGAATTGGACTGGTTTAACTGTGTTGGGGGCGTCTTTAATTGCGATCGGCATTGGTAGGCGGGAGCCAGAATTCAAACCTTTGGTTTATTTAGGATTAATTGGCGTTTCCGTTGCTGCTTACGAATCGCTACTATATCAACTTTTTCAAGCAGCAGGAGGAGCTTTTGGCGACGGCTTAATTGTCCTGGCAACTCTCGGCACAACATTAACATATATCTATCGCATTTTATCTCCTTGGCTCAGCAATTATTTACATTTAACTAATGCAGAGTTAAAAACCTTTGCTCACCTGCACTGGGTTTTGAGCAGTTTGCTGCTGATTTGGGCTTCTGTCGATGATATTAAGTCCGGCCTAAGTTTAGGATTAGTCACTGGTGCTTTATTAGTTCAATACGCTTTCTTGCAAGGGCGAAATAATCTTGATCGCCAATGGGCAGAAAATTGGATTTACTTGGGCTGGCTAGAAGCCTTTGGCATCCGGCTTTACTGGATCAATACACCTTTAGTTAAGTATATTTCCGGGCCGCTGGGGCCTTGGAAAGTTGCCCTCGCTTCTCTATTAGCCTATTTCATTTACATTTTGCCTTGGGACAACTGGGGTTGGTCAAAAAAACCTTGGCAGGTAATTGGTTCGCTGATTCCAATAGTTACTATTTTGGAAAGTCCGGCTAAGTTTTATCCGAATAGCTTGCTGATAGCTGTTACCTTCTATTTTTTCCTGGCTTGGGAAAGGGAGGAAGTGCGTTTTACCTATGTGAGTGTGGCGATAATAGACTGGATAATGCTGCGGTGGTTCTGGCAAATAGGATTGACTCAACCAGAGTTTTATGTTACTCCTTTAGGACTTTCTTTACTTTACATTACTCAGTTCGATCGCACTCTCAAATTACCAGCAGAAAAACCGCTGCGCCACACTCTGCGAATGCTCGCAACTGCGCTGATTTGCGGGATACCTCTTTTGACTCAGCAAAGCCACGGTTTAGTTGCCGCAGCTTTTAGTTTGGCAGCTATTGCAGCGGGTTTGGCGCTGCGAGTTCGGGCGTTTTTGTTTGTGGGAACGGCTGTATTTTTAATCAATGTTTTCTATCAGTTGGTGGTTCTGATATTTGATTATCCGTTGATTAAATGGGCGATTGGTCTGGCGTTTGGGATTGTGTTTATCTGGATTGCTGCTACTTTTGAAACTCGGCGCGATCGCATTTCTGCTTTTGTGCAGCATTGGGTTGGGCAATTGCAATCGTGGGATTAGATTCATAGATAAGTTGCTTTTTTTTACTGGTATTTTTTAATTAAAAACCCGGTTTCTCTGAGAAACCGGGTTTTTAATCACCAGTATTTATCCGTTTGTAGATCGCATTAATGGCTCAATGCAAATTCGGGCAATTTTGGCTCAGATGAACCATCGGGCACTACCTTAACCTGACCGTTTTCATCCACATCAACGATCGCCTTTTGGCCGTCTTTCAGCTTCCCAGACAACATTTCCTCAGCCAGTACATCTTCCAACAACCGCATGATTGCGCGGCGCAAAGGTCGAGCACCGTAGCTGGGATTGTAGCCTTCTGTAACTAACAAGTCCTTGAACCGGTCTGTCACCGACAAAGTAATACCCTGTTCGGTTAAGCGGCTGAAGACTTGCTGCAACATAATGTCCGCAATCTGCTTGACTTCTTCCCTGTTCAACTGGCGGAAGACGATAATCTCATCCAAGCGGTTGATAAATTCGGGACGGAAAAACTGTTTCAGTTCTTCGTTTACCAAGCTGCGAACGCGGTTATACTGACCGTCTGCAGCACTTTCAGCAAACTCGAAACCGAGACCGCCACCGCCTTTTTCAATCACTCGCGAACCGATGTTTGAGGTCATGATCAGCAGTGTATTCTTAAAGTCAACTGTCCGACCTTTAGCATCCGTCAAGCGGCCGTCTTCCAAGATTTGCAGCATCATGTTGAAGACATCCGGGTGAGCTTTTTCGATTTCGTCGAACAGGACGACGGTGTAAGGACGGCGCCGGACTGCTTCTGTTAGTTGGCCGCCTTCATCGTAGCCAACGTAACCCGGAGGCGAACCGATGAGTTTGGAAACCGTGTGGCGTTCCATGAATTCGGACATATCTAACCGAATCATGGCTTCTTCTGAACCGAAGAAATAAGTGGCCAGGGCTTTTGTAAGTTCGGTTTTGCCGACGCCTGTGGGGCCGGAAAAGATGAAACTGGCGATCGGGCGATTGGGATTTTTCAAGCCTACCCGCGCGCGACGGATAGCCCTAGAAACTGCGCTGACAGCTTCTTCTTGACCGATCAAACGCTGGTGCAAAGTATCTTCCATGTGCAGCAGCAATTCCGATTCGGATTCTGTCAGCTTGCTGACCGGTACTCCCGTCCAATTAGCCACGATGTGGGCGATGTCTTCTTCGGTGACGATGGGAGAGGTTTTGAGTTGGCTTTTATTGATCGTAGCTTCGGCGATTTCGGCTTCAATTTCTAATTCGCGATCGCGCAATTTTCCAGCTTTGTCGAAGTCTTGCTCGCGCACTGCTGCATCTTTTTCTTTTGTTACTGCAGGCAGTTGTTTTTTGAGCTCTTTAACTTCGGGCGGGGTTTGTGAATTCATCACGCGGACGCGGGAACCTGCTTCGTCAATTAAGTCGATCGCCTTGTCTGGCAAAAACCGATCGTTAATGTATCTGTCTGACAGTGTAGCCGCTGCTTCTAAAGCTGCGTCGGAAATTGTCAGTCTGTGATGCTGTTCGTAAGCCGATCGCAAGCCGTACAATATTTCTATTGTTTCAGCCACGCTCGGTTCACCGACTTTTATCGGTTGGAAGCGGCGTTCTAAGGCAGCGTCGCGCTCGATGTGTTTGCGATATTCGTCCAAGGTAGTTGCGCCGACACACTGCAATTCGCCTCTAGCAAGGGCTGGTTTGAGCATATTGGAGGCATCCATGCTGCCTTGAATTGCGCCTGCACCGACTAAGGTGTGAATTTCATCAATTACCAGAATGATGTTGCCGGCAGCGCGAATTTCGGCCATGATTTTCGTCAGCCGTTCTTCAAATTCGCCGCGGAACTTTGTACCAGCAATCAGCGAACCCATATCGAGGCTGATTACTTGTTTGTCTTCTAAAATTTCCGGGACGTTTCTATTAACAATCCGCTGGGCTAGGCCTTCGGCGAGGGCTGTTTTGCCGACTCCCGGTTCGCCTACTAACACTGGATTGTTCTTAGTGCGGCGGCCGAGCACTTGGATTACGCGCTCAATTTCATTTTCGCGGCCTACCACGGGATCGAGTTTGCCGGCTGCGGCTAACTTGGTCAGGTTTGTGCCGAATTCTTCTAAAGTCGGGGTTTTGCGATCGCCGCTATCTCCCCTACCTCCGGGTACTGCCGCGACTTCTCCCACGGCACGAATTACCTGAGTGCGGACTCTCTGGCGATCGATCCCCAAGTTTTGCAGCACCTTCGCCGCCACCCCTTCATCATCCTGAATCAGCCCCAGCAGGATGTGCTCGGTGCCGATGTAATTGTGGCCTAACTGCCGCGCTTCATTCAGCGCCGTCTCAAAAATGCGCTTGACGCGGGGCGTAAAAGGAATTTCAGGCGGGAGGAACCCGGAACCTCTACCGATGATATTTTCGATTTCATTGCGCGCCTCTTTCAAGTTGAGACCCATATCCAGTAATACTTTTGCAGCGATGCCAGTGCCTTCGCCGACGAGCCCCAGAAGAATTTGCTCAGTGCCTACAAAATTGTGACCGAGGCGTCGCGCTTCCTCTTGGGCTAGCATGATTGCTTTAATGGCTTGTTCTGTAAAGCGTTCAAACATATTTTTTCTATCCTACTGTCTTGGCGAGGGCTGTATCGCTGCTGGTGAGGAGCGATTTGGAACACTACACAAATTATAGATGTAAATTTTTGTGTATTTCCTTCTATAACAATGTATCTTGCTAAAGGGGTAGAGACAGTGGGGAGAGCCGAATAGTAGGGGTGTGGTTGCCGTCCGCTGTCGATCGGATATTAATTGAGAATAATAGTAGCAAAATGGCTTTATTGCCTGAATACTATCCTTTTATGTATAAATTATATTCTTGTACGAGTAAATAAAGCTTGATTTTTGTTGCCCTAAGTACATGGTTGAATTAAGCATATAACAGTTGCCCTGTCAAGACTTTTGACGGTTGAGAGTGGTCGTGCCGTCAGCCAACAGCCAACTGTCAACAGCGAACAGCGACTAGAATTCAGATATATTTTCAACTCTGAGGAGAACTCCATGCAATTTCTCTTGCAATACCAAATCCACTTCACTCTCCACGAAGGTATCGAAACAATTATTTATCGAGGAAAAATCCCCACCCACCAGGATACAACCGTACTCAAAATCCTGAAAGCTGAATATCCCACCCTTGATGCAATTACCAGGATCAAGCACGAGTATCGCATTCGCCAACATTTAGATCATCCGGGCCTAGTTAAAGTCATTAGCCTAGAAACCTTTGATAACCGTATCGGCTTGCTTTTAGAAGACTTTAATGGCGAATCTATCGATCGCCTGATGTCTCGACAAAAGCTCGAAGTTATCACCTGTTTGAGGTTTGGTATTCAACTCATAAAAACTTTAGAATATCTGCATCTTCAAAAAATCATTCATAAAGATATTAAGCCTAGCAATATCATCCTCAACAGCCAAACAGGAATTATTAAACTGACAGATTTCGGGATTGCTTCACGATTGTCCAAAGAAACTCCCCAAATTAATAATATTAACTCGATCGTCGGTACTTTTGCTTATATGTCTCCCGAACAAACCGGGAGAATGAACCGCACTCTTGACTACCGCACAGACTTTTATTCTCTCGGTATTACCTTATATGAAATGCTGACAGGTCAATTACCATTTATGAGTAACGACCCGTTAGAGATAGTTTACAGTCACATAGCATCTCAAGCAATTGTACCCCATCAAATTAATTCAGACATTCCACCAGCTATCTCACAAATTGTGATGAAATTGATGGCAAAAAATGCCGAAGATAGATATCAAACAGCAGGCGGATTGTTGGCAGATTTAGAGATTTGTTTAGCTCAGTTAGAAACTACAGGCAAGATAGTCGATTTTACGCCCGGAAACTTAGATATATTGAGTCAGTTGTTGATTCCTCAAAAATTGTACGGTCGGGAAACACAAGTCAGCGAACTATTGGCAGCATTTGAACGGGTAGCTAATCCTTGCGAGGAAAATTCTTCCCCTTCCCAAATTGAACTGATCCTAGTGTCTGGTTATGCAGGTATAGGCAAATCTGCCGTAGTTAGCGAAATTCAAAAACCCATCACCAGACAGCGGGGTTATTTTATTTCAGGTAAATTTGACCAATTCAAGCGGAATATACCTTACGCATCTTTAATTCAAGCTTTTCAATCTTTGATCCAGCAGTTACTTTCCGAAAATAGCAAAAAATTACAAGATTGGCAACATAAACTTTTAGCCGCACTAGGCGATGCCGGACAAGTAATTATTGACGTGATTCCCGAACTAGAATTGGTAATTGGCAAACAGCCTGCCGTTGCGGAACTTGCCCCCACAGAAGCACAAAACCGCTTTAACAGGCTATTCAAAGAATTTATCCACGTATTCGCGCAAAAAGAGCATCCCTTAGTCATATTTATCGATGACTTGCAGTGGTCAGATTCAGCAACCTTGAAATTAATGGAATTGCTGGCGACTGACCCCGATAGCAAATCTTTACTATTAATTGGAGCCTATCGAGACCATGAAGTTAGCTCTACACATCCTTTAATGCAGACAGTAGAGTACCTTCAAAAAACGGGTATTATTATCAATAGTTTAGTGCTGAAACCTCTTTCTTTAGCCCAGGTTACTGAGTTAATTTCTGAGACATTGAATGACTCAGACATAATTCAACCTTTAGTGGAATTAATTTGGAATAAAACTGGTGGGAATCCTTTTTTCTTGACGCAATTGCTCAACACTCTTTATCAAGAAAAACTTTTGAGATTTGACTTTTCCCGGCTGCTGTCTCCCGGAAGAAGAGGGGAGTGGCAGTGGAACATTGAGGAGATTCACGCTATTGGCATCACAGATAAGAGTGTAGTTGAACTGGTAGCCAGTCGGATTAAACAATTGCCAGAGACTACACAACAAGTTTTGAAATTGGCGGCTTGTGTAGGGGACCAATTCACTTTAGATGTTCTCTCTACTGTCAACGCAAAATCTCCATCAGTCACTGCGACTGAACTCTGGGATGCTTTGCAAGCAGGGTTAATACTTCCTTTGAATGAGAGTTACCTCATTCCTCTATTTTTAGATGGAGAAGGAGGAGCTAATTTAACTTTCGATTCTTCGCGAATCAGCTATAAATTTTTGCACGATCGAGTCCAGCAAGCTGCATATTCGCTGATTCCTGATTATGAAAAGAAAGCCACTCATCTTAAGATAGGTAAATTGCTACTTGAAAATACGCCCGCCGATCAAGTAGAAGAGAAAATTTTTGATATTATCAACCAGTTGAATGTAGGAATGGATTGTCTGAGCCTGCAATCAGAAAAAGATGAATTAGCCGGATTAAATTTAATTGCTGGACATAAGGCAAAAGCAGCTAATGCTTACGAACCCGCTGTTAAGTATTTGAATGCGGGAATGTCGTTATTAGCACCTGATAGCTGGGATCGCAACTATAGCATGACGCTGCGCTTGTATGTAGAGACGCTGGAAGCCGAATATTTAAACACGAACTTCCAGCAAGCAGAAGTTTTGGCGGAAGTGGTTTTGCGCTCGGCTAAAAACCAGCTTGAGATAGTGAAAGTGTATCAGCTAAAGATCCTATTTTATCAGGCTCAAAGCCAGATGCTAAAAGCTGTTGAAACAGGTCTAGAAGTGCTGGAAATGCTGGGAGTAAACCTATTAGATAACAAAACCATTGCAGTCCCAAAATTGCCGCGAATTGAGGAATTAGCCAATCTGCCAGTTATGACAGATCCTTATCAACTGGCAGCTATGGAAATCCTGACAGCCCTCTATCCTCCTGCTTATATTGCCAAACCTGAAATTGTGTCCTCCCTCGTCTTGACTATGGTCAATCTTTGTATTGATCGCGGTCATTCAGCATTAGCTAGTTTTCCCTATACTCTTTATGGAATGATGCTGTGCGGCACCGAAGGCGACATCGAAGCTGGCTACTACGCTGGATTAATAGCTTTAAAGCTGCTAGAACAATTTAATGCTAGCCAACAGAAAGCTAAGGTTTATGTAATGTTTAATGCTCATATAAGAATCTGGAAAGAGTCTACTAAAAACACACTTAATTCATTTCTAGAAGGGATGAAATTTGGTGTAGAAAATGGTGATTTAGAATGGGCGGTTTATAATTTTATGCACTATATTACTAATTTAGTGTTAGTGGGAGAACAGTTAGAATATGTCGAAGAAAAACAAAGCGTTGCTATGGAGTTTTTGCAAAAAAATAAACACGAATTTGCCATGGGTTATGCTCAAATTTGGCAAGTAACTGCTTCAAGCTTAAGAAGCCAAACATTAGAGCAGGTACGATTAGTTAGCGACAGGTTGGATCAACCTGCTGTGATGTCCCGTTGGCAGGAAGAAAATAATCGAATGTCGCTGTTTGCAGCGTATGTTGGTAAATTGATGCTGCTTTATTTATTTAAAGATTATGCTGCGGCTGTTGCCCGCGGTAAATTAGCGGCAGAATACGCAGATGGGGCGATCGGCTTAATCACTGTTGGTGTACACGATTTCTACTATTCGCTGGCCCTCCTCGCTCACTATCCTGACAGTGACAATCAAGAAGCATACCTAGCTATTGTTAACTCTAATCAGCAAATTATGAAAAAGTGGGCTTACCATGCACCCATGAATTATCAGCACAAGTACGAGTTAGTTGAAGCTGAGAAAGCTCGACTTTTCAGCGATAAACTTGCAGCAATGGATTATTATGACTTAGCTATTAAAGGAGCGGCTGCTAACGGTTACATCCAAGAAGAAGCATTAGCTTATGAATTAGCTGGAGAGTTTTATCAATCTTTGGATAAAGAAATAATTGCTCGATCTTATCTGACAAAAGCTTATTATGCCTACATCCGCTGGGGAGCTATAGCAAAAGTTAAATACTTAGAATCCCGTTATCATTATTTAGTCGATCGCAATCAAGGAGCAATATCTAAGAATGTTGATCTCATGACTGCTACCACTACTGTTGACAATAGCTTGATGCTGGATTTACCAACTGTTGTTAAAGCATCTCAAGCTGTTTCGAGCGAAATTATCCTCAGCCGTTTGCTAGAGAAACTTGTACAGCTTGTAAAGGAAAATGCAGGCGCTCAAAAAGTATTATTTCTTGCCAAAACAGGTAATCAATTATTTATAGAAGCTGGAATTACAGATCAATTTAATGATGTAACCCTGTTACAGTCTCTCCCGATTGCCGAATCCGAGATGCTCCCTATTTCATTGATTAACTATGTAGAAAGAACCCAAAAATACTTAGTTTTAGATGATGCTACCCGATCGGAGCAATTCCAATTTGACCCTTATATTGCGGCCAATCAACCCCTATCTATCCTAGTATTGCCAATTATCCATCAAGGCAGCCTTACGGGAATTTTTTACTTAGAAAATAATTTAACAAAGGGTGCTTTTACTAGCGACAGGGTAGAAATTTTGGGAATCCTGTCTGCACAAGCAGCTATTTCTCTAGAAAATGCTCGTTTTTATACTGTTCTGGAAACGCGAGTAGCGCAAAGAACTGAGAAATTGCAAACTGCACTGGAAGAACTTCGCCACACTCAATTGCAGCTAATTCAAAGTGAAAAAATGTCCAGTTTAGGGCAAGTGGTTGGGGGAATTGCTCACGAAATTAATAACCCGATTAACTTTATTTATGGAAATTTACATTACACCAATGAATACGCTCAAAACTTACTAGATTTAATATGTTTATACCAAAACAAATACCCACATTACGAGTCCGAAATAGTAAATAAAAGTGAAGAAATAGATTTAGATTTCTTGATGAATGATTTCACTAAAATGATTGATTCCATGAGAGTTGGTGCTGCAAGGGTTCGCGATATTGTGCTGTCGCTGCGAAACTTTGCTCGACTAGATGAATCAGATAGAAAATGGGTTAATATCCACGAAGGTATCGACAGCACGTTGATGATTTTAGATCGCAAATTAATTGATATTCAAGTGATTAAAGAGTACGATAATTTGCCTTTAGTTAACTGCTATCCTGGAGAAATTAATCAGGTATTTATGAATGTACTGACGAATGCTATTGATGCTTTATCTCGCGAAAGAGGGAGTAAAGTTGACTCGACACATACTCCAACAATTCAGATTGGGACTGAAGTCGCGGAAGGCAATCAAGTAGCGATTCACATTGTTGATAATGGTGTGGGTATGAGTTCGGAGGTGTGCGGTAAAATATTCGACCCGTTTTATACTACTAAAGAGGTAGGTAAGGGGACTGGTTTGGGATTGTCTATCAGTTATCAAATTGTGGTAGAACAACATAGAGGAAAGCTAATTTGCAAGTCGGAACCGGGACAGGGCAGCGAGTTTACTATACTGCTTCCGTATTGATGAATTAAAGCCATCGTGAAAGCAACTGTTCAACTACTTTCACAAAGCCGATCGCAATTTGGATCAATGGCCAACCCACAAAACAAATTAACACCGCCCAGCGAGTTTGAATATCCAAACCTTGGCGAACCGCCACAATTACAGCTAGCAAACTCCACACAACTAATATCCGCTCAATTCCTTCTCCCAGCAAGGGAATTAACGTTAAAAAATTCAGCACTTGGGGGGCGTAGGCAAACCCGATCGGAACCAACAACTCCCTATAAGCTACGTGACCCGGTTTCAGCCACTCGCCGATTTTAAAGATAGTAAAAGTCCAAAAATAATAACCCCCCGCGACTGCCAAACCATCTATCCAAAGTGCTAAAAATAATACTGATAGCTCAGTTCGATTGATTAACAAAATGACAGCACTGCCCAAAACGCGGGACACCGCAGCTAAAATTACAATTGTTAAAGCTATCCGCTTAGTTCTGCGAGTGTAGGGAGTTTTTTCGTAAAAATTGCCGTTCAAAGAAAGTGCGTTCCAAAGCGTTGCCCCCAAGCCTGCAATTGAATCTTCTCCCTTCACGTTGAACTCCTGCTCCTCAAGATAGTTGACAACTTTTACAAAATAAGCTCTAATACAGCAGAATCACCGAAGTATTTCTAGATAATTAGGTAATTAATTGGCATTCTACCAGATTTTATTAAATGCTAAGATTGATTTTACGGATACTTGCATGGCTGCGTGGGGGAAGCTTAAATTTGTTGCTTATCGCAGGTGTAATTTTGATAATTTGGGGCATTCTTTCGCCGGTGGGGACTGTTATATGGTGGCTGAATCAAAGTGCCGAAACTTTTGGTATCAAGAAAACTCCACCGGAGATATTGCCATCTAAGAAGGGCAATCTAGAAGCGCGTAAGTCTTCGCCACTTAATTGCTATATCATCTTTTTACCGGGAGTTGGCGATTTTTCGGGGGACGAATTAACGCCGGGCGAAGAGTTGTTTCTCAAGCGCTTAGTTAAAAGTCACCCGCAATGCGTAGCAGTGGGCGATGTTTTTCCTTACTCAGTTTCTAACAAAAGTTTAGGAGGAGAGCGGTGGCTAGCTCCTTTTTGGCGGTTTGCAGAACAGGCAAAAAAAGGGCCGATTGCGGGGAATATATTCATTAAAATTCGCAATCTCTGGAGGTTTGCAATTTCTCTAGATTATCGCTACGGCTTTGCATACAATCAGGGAATAGCTAATGCAATTATCGAGCGGATGAATGCTAAATCCCCCATTTCAGTTAATTCTCCACAACCTTTAAAAGTTATTTTAATTGGCACTAGCGGCGGCGCACAAGTTGCTTTAGGTGCTACTCGTTATCTTAAAGAATGGCTGAAGGCAGAAATTACGGTTGTTTCGGTTGGGGGGGTGTTTTCGGGAGAAAATGGTTTTGCAGAAGCCGATCGCATTTTCCACTTTCGCGGCACTCGCGATTCTATTGAGGATATCGGCGGCATAGTTTTTCCGACTCGCTGGTACTGGTACGCTACTTCTCCTTTCAATCAAGCTCGTTTGCAAGGCCGCTATGCAGAAGCTGTGAGCGGCCCTCACAAGCACGACGGCGATGAGGGATATTTTGGGGAAAATCTAGCAGCGGATGGTAAAAAGTATGTAGATATAACGCTGGACAAAATTAATCAATTGCCTGTTTGGTCTGAGGGCGCGCACGATTGATGAGTTCTTGCATATTCGATAGTCATTAGTTATTCATTGTGTCATTGTTGGTTGTGCGTCGCTTGAAGCTTGGCCTTGTTGCCTTTCAGTCTCTACCTCCAATTCCCGATGCCCGATGCCCAATTCCCCATTCCCCATTCCCTATTATAAATGTCTCGACCAACATTATATATTGCCATCACAAATCACGGATTCGGTCATGCTGTCCGAGTTGCGTCCGTAGCTGCAAAAATTCAAGAATTAAATCCAGATATCTTACTAATTATCACAACAACAGCACCTCGCTGGCTGCTAGAATGTTATATTGGTGGCGACTTTATCCACCGTCCCCGCGCTTTTGATGTGGGTGTGGTGCAAGCTGACAGTTTGAATATGGATAAAGACGCGACGCTGGAAAAATTGCGGGAAATCCGGAAAAAGCAAAATTCCCTAATTGCCAGCGAAGTTAATTTTATCAAGCAAAATCGGGTGGGTTTGGTGCTGGCAGATATTCCTCCTTTGGCAACGCGAATGGCGGCAGCGGCGGGGGTTCCCTGCTGGATGATGAGCAATTTCGGGTGGGATTTTATCTATCGCGAGTGGGGCGGGGAATTTGTAGAAATGGCAGATTGGATTGGTGAATGTTTCGGAATGTGCGATCGGCTTTTTCGTCTTCCTTTGCACGAACCGATGACAGCTTTCCCCAATATTCAAGATGTTGGCTTGACTGGCGGCAATCCTCGCTACAGTAACGAGAAAATTCGGGAAGTATTCGGAATTGAAACACCCCTGGAAAAAACTGTTTTGTTGACTTTCGGCGGATTGGGTTTAGAGGAAATTCCTTATCAAAATTTACAGCTATTTAGCGACTGGCAATTTATTACTTTTGATGCGGGAGCTCCCGATTTGCCGAATTTGATTAAAGTCAAAAATCAGGAGTTTGCAAAATCTCTCCCGATTTTACCCCGTCCGGTTGATATTATGCCTGTCTGCGGGCGCTTAGTTTCTAAACCGGGATACAGCACTTTTGCGGAAGCTTTGCGCTTGGAAATACCTGTCGTTTCTATAATGAGAGAAGGTTTTGCAGAAGCTGGGGTGTTGCTGGAAGGGATTCAAAATTATGCGGAACATCAAATCTTGACGGCGACGGAGTTTTTTGAGGGGGATTGGGAGTTTTTGCGGCAACCGCTGCATCCGCCCCGTTTGTCGGGTAAATTGGATAAAAATGGTACGGAGGATCTCGCCCAAGCTGTTGTAGACTATTTTTCATAAGTGCGATTAGAAATCGATCTTACACAAACAAAGTCTACCTCCGCCGACAGAAGACTTTTGCATCAGTCTCATCCAAAATCTAAAATCTAAAATCGAATGAATCACTATCAACAGATACTCAAGATTCAAACTACAGGAAAATCTCTGTCCAAAATCACTCCTAAGATAGAAGATGTGGTGGCGAATTCAGGTATTAAAACGGGACTTTGTAGTTTATTTTTGCGCCATACTTCTGCTAGTTTGGTGATTCAAGAAAATGCTGACCCGGATGTACTTAAGGATTTGGCTAACTTTTTGGCTAAACTGGTACCGGAGGACGATCGCTACATTCACGATGCGGAAGGCCCAGACGATATGCCGGCGCATATTCGCACTGCGCTGACTCATACTTCTGAACAAATCCCGATCGACCGCGGCAGGTTGCTGTTAGGAACTTGGCAGGGAATTTACCTGTGGGAACATCGTCAGCGGGGTCATATTCGCGAATTAGTTGTTCACGTCAGCGGCACTTGATCGGAATTTGTACCTCGCTGATTTTAGTTGCTTCCGGCGTCATCGGGGAATTGTAAAAAAAGCGGCGCGGCGGCCCGACTATTTCGTATTCAGGATGTTCTTGAAGCCAATCTTTGAGTTTCTGGAGGTTATTTTCGTAGCTTTCCCAAGTGTAGGCCCCGCCCACGCCGATGCTGACAACCATCATGGGCGAAGTATCCGTAACTTCTACAGCGGAGTTAACGCTGCTGGGGGCGATATTTGGTGCGGGATAGAGGAACGAAACTTCAGCTTGAGGAACTGCATCGATTTGCCCGGAAGTTTTCGTGTAGCGCGCTTCTACTGGCGTTGTCATCGCAATTTGGTTGTTGCTGATGTGTTGAAATAAGGGATTGAAGGCGATGCCAGTTGCTTGTCGCAAATCGCCCGCGTGGGTGTAGGTGACAGCGCGGTAGTGAGGATATTGCTTAACTTCTATGACCCCAATCTGTGCGGGTTCAGGGAATCCAGTAGGTAATACCATTTGAGATTTAAAAGTTGAGATTTTACATTGAAAAATGGGGGAATACTGACTCCGCAAGGGTTTGGAACTTGCTTGCAGTTGCATTATTTTTGACAACTGGTATAAATAGACTGAGATTGTTTGCAGACAATCGTTCAGGTGGCACAATTAGTTTAGCAGTTATTTAAGGCGCTGCTAACTATCGATCGCCTAGAATTAGTTGAGAGATTATTAATTAACCTCATAATAATACGGACGGCACTGAGTAAGCAGAGAAACATTAATCTAGTTGTGCTTGAAAAATTAGCGTTTTTCAGGTGTTTGCTATTTGTGTCGGAAAATATTCGGCTGTTGGGCCGATCGAGCTGTGCGTTCTCAGTTATTGCCACGCTTATCGCGTTCAATAACGCCTATCAATTATACCGCTTTCAGGGAATGACGTATGAAAAAGATTCTAGTGATTGAGGACGAGCAAGTAATTCGGGAAAATATTCTCAAACTCCTCAAAGCTGAAGGTTTCGACGTGACGGGTGCAGAAAATGGAGCAAAAGGTTTAGATGCGGCGGTGTCAAATGTTCCCGACGTGATTATTTGCGACGTGATGATGCCAGAACTTGACGGGTATGGGGTGCTGGTGGCCTTGCGATCTAATCCGGTTACTGCTACAGTACCTTTTGTTTTTCTGACCGGTAAAGCCGATCGCTCTGAAATGCGGCAAGGTATGGAATTGGGAGCAGATGATTACCTGACTAAACCTTTTAGTAAAGCTGAACTTGTGGGCGCGATATCGAGCCGCTTGAAAAAACAAGAAGCTGTCGCCGAACAGTACAATACTTTGCGATCGCCAAGCAGCGAATTCAACCAAGATGCCACCGACAAATTAGAGCAGATAAAAACAAGTTTGCGCGACGCACTGGAACGAGAAGAATTCCAAGTTTACTATCAGCCACAAGTCAATGTCCAGACAGGTAAGATTATGAGCGCCGAAGCTTTAGTGCGCTGGGTACATCCAGAAAAAGGGCTGATTTCGCCTGCAGAATTTATTCCCCATGCCGAAGAAACTGGCTTTATTGTACAGTTAGGGGAGTGGGTTTTGCACACAGCTTGCAAGCAAATGCAAGTTTGGCAAAATGCTGGTTTTTCGCTTCGGATAGCGGTGAATCTGTCGCCGCGCCAATTTCACCAACCGGATCTCAGCAGCAGAGTTGCCCAAATTTTAGCAGAAACTGGTTTGCAAGCGAGCAGTTTGGAATTAGAGCTGACAGAAAGTTTGATGGTAGAAGATGCCGAAAGTGCGATCGCCACTTTGCAACACTTGAAAAATTTGGGAGTTTGTATATCTCTTGACGATTTCGGAACGGGGTATTCTTCTTTAAGCTATCTGACGCAATACCCCTTCGATACTTTAAAAATAGACCGCTGTTTTATCAGCAATATAACCGATGGTTGCACAAATGCAGCGATTGTGAAAGCTATTATTGAAATGGCGCACAGTCTCTGTCTTGAGGTAATTGCCGAAGGAGTTGAAACGGAAGCCGAAAAAGATTTTCTATGGCGCTATAAGTGCGATATAATGCAAGGATATTTGTTTAGTCCTCCTTTGGCATCAGCGGATTTTGAACAATTGTTGATAGCAGGAAAATAGAATATCTATTAAGTTAATATTGAGCAGAGAATTAAGTGCGATCGGGGTGGAATATGGTTGTAGAATCCAGCAAAAACGTTGACTCACTCAAATCAAGCAATAAAAAAAATAAGGATTTTTACCTAGCTATTCAACTAGCTCTATTGATAGTGTTTTTAGCTATTTTATCCAGATTTTTTATCATTGTCAACGCTGGAGAACGGGGCGTGCTGATGCAGTTTGGTAAAGTGCAAGAACAGGTACTCGGAGAAGGACTTCACGTAATAGTCCCCACAGTTTATAGTGTAAAAAAGTTGAGCGTCAGGGTACAAAAACAGGAAAGTTCCGCTGAAGCTTCCTCAAAAGATTTGCAAGATGTTTTCACGGATGTAGCGCTCAACTGGCATATTATCCCAGAAGAAGCCAATGCTATTTTTCAACAAATAGGTGACGAGAAAGAAGTCGTGGCTCGCATTATCGAGCCGGCTGTTGAAGAAGTATTAAAAGCAGTTATGGCTAAATACACGGCTGAAGAAATTATTACTAAGCGGGGAGAAGTTAAAGCCGCAGTTGATGATTCTTTGACCTTGAGGCTAGTTACATATCACATTGCCGTTGACGATATTTCTTTAGTACACGTTCACTTTTCTGAGCGGTTTAGCGAGGCGGTGGAGGCGAAACAAATTGCCGAACAGGAGGCAAAAAGAGGGGAGTTTTTAGCGCTAAAAGCAGCAAAACAGGCGGACGCTAAGGTGAATTTAGCCAAGGGAGAAGCCGAAGTGCAAAGGTTGCTGCGGGACAATTTGACTCCGGAACTTTTGGAAAGGCAGGCTATAGAAAAATGGGATGGGAAATTGCCGCTGATTGTTGGTGATGGGGGTAAAAATATATTGGACTTGAGGAAATTGGTTGAGAGATAATTATAATCCTGCACGCAGGGGTAGCCAGAAACCGGGTTTCTTTACGAAAATACACGGGGTTTAGCTTTTTATGTGGGTAAAAAACCCGCTTTCTTGAGTATTGGTGCGTAAGTCCTGAATTACCAATTACCAGCACCTTAAGTTAATATCTGTTCAAAAGCTTTAGTAATTCCAGTTTGAAAACGCTGTCGGTGCTTCAGTTTTAAAACGGGTTTAATTATTTCCAAACATACATTAGAACTTGGTTGGCTATCTATAATTTTAATCGCTCGTAGTGTAGATAGCTGCAATTCTTTTTTTACCATCAATTCAGGAATAGCCGCTGCACCTGTGCCACTTTCCACCACTGCTTTTACCATTTCACTGCTGTTCAAAACTAAAGTTACATTCAATTCATCGGGATTAACGCCCCAACTTTGCAAAGCTTGTTCCAACATTTGCTGAACTCCAGAACCAGCTTCTCGCATCACCCAATCCGTTTTCGCAATTTCCGTTAAACTCACTTCTGCACGTTCAAACCAAGGGTGAGATTGGCCAACTACAATCAGCAAGCGTTCGCTGCCTACAACTTCTTCCTCCAGAGTGTTCTTAAGCGAAGCTTTGATGTCTCCCGTCACTAAACCTAAATCAAATGTTCCCGTCGCCGTCCCTGCACAAATTTCTTCGGCATTTGCCAGAGTACAATTCACGGAAATACCAGGATATTGCTGTTTAAACTTGCTAAGTTTATCAGGCAACCAATAATTGCCAATGGTCAGACTACAACCCAAGTTTAATTCGCCTCGCTGCAAGTCATTCAACTCCCGCAAACCTCTCTCAGTCAAAGCAACTTGGTCGAGAATTTTCTGAGTTTCAACTTGCAGCAACTTCCCCGCATCTGTGATTTCGATGCGGCGGCCGATGCGGTGAAATAGTTTTACTCCGTATTGCGCCTCTAAGCTTTGGATTGTCGCGCTGACAGCGGGTTGCGTGATGTAAAGTTCTTCCGCTGCGCGGCTGAAGTGCAGGTGTTCCGCGACAGCTAGAAAAACTCGCAGTTGATCAAGCGTCATTCCGGCCATGCTGAGTACCCTTTTACTAAATACAGACAGTTTTTTTTTGAAATAAAAATCTTTGGCGGCTAAACTTTGACCTGAACTTTTCGAGTATCTGGTACAGACTGGAATTCCCAGAAAAGCACGGTTGTTAGCCGCTATTTAAATTTTCCTTTTAACATCAAGGGTTTGGGCTGGTGGCGACAGATAGGTCTCGTCTTCCAACAGTTCTTTTGCCACGGCACTGCATCACTTGTATTTATTAATTCGATAAACAAGACCATTTGATTCTACCTGTCAAGAGCCTTAAGGTGATACTTAAGCTTCTAACGCAGGGCCCGATGCTGAAGCAGCACCCACAAGTTTAAGCCGATCGCCAAAAGTCGATCGACAACAAGAGAGAAGATAAATGACTAAGAAAACGCCAAAAAATCACAGTCCCCACGGCTTAAAGCCGGACTGCCTCTCGTTTGGGGAGGTTTTAGCTCAATCCTTTGCTGTCATTGCACCTACAACTATACCCGCATCTAATCTAGGGTTAATTGTCGCTCTTTCGGGTAACGGGGCTTGGCTGAGCTTTCTCATCGGCTTGATAGGCCTAGTATTTGTCAGCATCAATATCAACCAATTTGCGAGTCGATCGGCTTCTGCCGGTTCTCTTTATTCTTATATTGTTAAAGGACTAGGCCCGACTGCCGGCGTAATTTGCGGCTGGAGTTTGGTACTGGCTTATCTATTTACTGCAATGTCAGTTTTGTGTGGTTTTGCCAACTTTACGGGTACTTTCATCGGTCATTTAGGCATCCATCCCTCGCCGATTACGCTGTTAGCGATCGGGGCCGGGGTTGCTTGGTATGCAGGTTATAAAGATATCCAACTCTCAGCTATGGCGATGCTGTGGCTAGAGGGGGCATCAGTGGCCGCCATCGCACTTTTAGGAATGATCATCTGGGCGCACAAAGGTTTTGCCCTGGATATGTCCCAACTGACTTTGGAAGGCGTAACTCCGGGGAACATAGCGACAGGACTTGTCTTAGTAATGTTTGGTTTCTCTGGCTTTGAAAGTGCGACATCTCTGGGCGACGAAGCGAAAAAACCCTTAAAAAATATCCCCAGGGCTGTCATGGGCAGCGCTGTGATGGCAGGCTTATTCTTCATTCTGATGACCTATATTGAGGTTTTGGGTTTTAGCGGTACTGGAGTTTCTATTACTAATAGTGAAGAACCTCTGACTTTTCTGGCGCAACAAGTGGGCATGGGTTGGTTGGGAGAGTTAGTGGCTTTCGGCGCTTTATTTAGCTTTTTTGCTTGCGTGCTCGGCAGCATCAATCCAGCGGCGAGAGTGTTTTTTATGATGGCGCGCCACGGTTTGTTTCACTCTTCATTAGGTGTAGCGCATTCGTCTAATAAAACTCCCCACGTTGCAGTAACCCTGTGTACATTTATGACATTTTTGGTGCCTGCTGTGATGTCTATGTTTAACATCAAACTGTTCGATTGTATGGGTTATTTGGGGGCAATTTGCAGCTACGGATTTTTAACCGTGTACGTCTTAATTTCGATCGCGGCTCCGGTTTACCTGCACAAAATTGGTAAGTTGCGCCTGCGAGATGTGCTGTTCTCCGTGGTGGCGATCGCATTTATGATGATTCCGATTGCGGGCAGCGTTGGCATTCCCGGCAGCACTACGTTCCCACCTCCAGAAGCTCCTTACAATGCCTTTCCTTACTTGTTCTTGATGTACTTGGCGGCTACTTGCGGATGGTTTTTCTGGCAACGGCTGCGTTCTCCTGAACTCGCGGGATCGATGCAGCAGGGTATTGACGCAATTCATGCCAAGTTCGAGGAAGAAAATGCAATTTACGGCGGTGTTCGATTGAAAGCCGTCCCCTTTGACAGTGAGCGTTTTTGATTAGCAGTTACCAGTGCGCTGTTCGGAGAAATAGTTTTTAAGCAACTGGGTTTTTACTGAGATATTGCAGCATTGTCAATCAGCATTTCAAAGGCGTTGCTTCGATCAACAGCTCACAATAAAATTTAATTTTTGTGGAACGGGAATCTTGCCCGTTCCGAAGATACGAACCCAGCAAGTACAACCAATAAAAAATCTGAGGAGACACAGAAATGAATGAATTACTAACAGCAATTTCTACGGCAATAACAGCTTTTACGGCTACGAATCTAGACGATATTCTGATTCTGCTGCTGTTTTTCTCGCAGGTGAATGCAGTATTTCGGCGCAGGCATATCGTCTTCGGTCAGTTTCTGGGCTTTACTGCACTGGTTTTTGTTAGCCTTCCCGGCTTTTTTGGCAGCTTAATATTTCCGCCAGATTGGATCGGAATGCTGGGTTTGCTGCCAATTGCGATCGGGCTTAGCCGCTTGCTGAATCCAGAAACCGACGATTCCGAAGTTGAGGCAGAAGTAGAGCAATCTGAGAAATCTTTTTTTAGAAGTTTTTTGTCTCCTCAAACTTACAGCGTAGCAGCGGTGACGGTGGCAAATGGGGGCGACAATATCGGGATATATATGCCGCTTTTTGCTAGCAATACTCTAGAAGGTTTGGCGGTGGTTCTCACTGTATTCTTCGGGATGGTGGGCGTTTGGTGCTACGCTGCTTATCGGTTAATTCAGATGCGGGCGATTGCGGATAATTTGACTCGCTACGGCAATCAGCTTGTGCCTTTTGTTTTGATTGGATTGGGAATGGCGATTCTGGTAAAAAGTGGCACTCTGGCTAGTCCAACTTTAAGTATAATATCTTTAGTTGGTTGCTGTTTCTGTTTGATAACTATGAGCAGAAGTAACACCAGCGAAACTGAAGTTTAGAAAAATTGCAGGGACAGCACATGAATTGGATTGCAGCAGCGATTATTGCCGGGATGACATCTTTTGCCGCAACCAATATCGACGATATGGTGATTTCGATGCTGTTCTTCGCCCAGGTAAATGATACTTTCCGTCCCCGGCATATCTTTGTCGGTAAGTACCTCGGATTTGCAGCACTCATCGCTGCTAGTTTGCCCGGTTTTTTTGGTGGTTTAATTGTGCCGAAAGCTTGGATTGGTTTGCTGGGTTTGGTTCCGATCGCGATCGGCATCAGTCACTTAGTCAGGAGAGATAATGAGGAAAATGACGTACAAGCCGTATCTGGCGAATTTAACCGTCAATCTAACTCATCTGTGCTGTCAAAACTCGCCAATCTTTTCAATCCCCAAACTTTGAATGTGGCTGCGGTAACAGTGGCGAACGGGGGAGACAACATCGGCATTTATTTGCCACTGTTTGCTAGCAGCGATTTGCCGAGCTTGATGGTGATTTTGGCGGTTTTCTCGGTGATGGTAGGTGTTTGGTCTTATGCCGCTTACTGGTTAACTCGTCACAGGGCGATCGCCCCTATTTTGACTCGCTATACCAAGGCTGTTGTCCCTTTTGTATTGATTGGCTTGGGAATATTCATTCTGATTGAAAGCGGTACTTATCGCCTGCTCCCGGCATTTCAATTTAACTAAAAATTAGCTTCGCTTCCGCTACTTACATCCCTCTCTAGGTAGATAATTTTTTCGATGTTTATAATTTATAACTCATCATTTTTACCTTACCAATTGTTTTCTTAAAATGGTGTCTAAATTACTTGCCATATATCACCAAATATGCTAAGTTAATAATGAACTAATTAACCGAGCTAAAAGCAGCTTCAAACTAATTTAGCCTCGAATATTTACGAAAGTTCAAGCCATTTTGTGAGCTAGCAAGTTGCCAGACTTAGGCAAGAATATACCTGTCATTTCACTAAATCCTGTAGTGGTGAATCCAACTCATCAGCTAAAAACTTGAGGAGGAATCATTAAAATATCGCCCGAACACTTTGCCACTACCCCACACCGCTCGACTTTGACAATAGGTCTAATCCTAAAAAATCCGAATTTTGGATTCTGCCAAATTTGGTTTTTCAGGCCAACCAGTTAAAGATAGTTCGTTTTTGCCTAAGTCTTAAGATAGCAAGCAAACAGAAAGTTGAAAAAAACCTGACAATCTAGAAAAGGACAAAAATTGTGAAAATCTTCAAATTTGTTTTAGTGCTCTTGGTAATGACCGCCAATTTAGTATTCGTTCCCCCCTCCTGGGCCGACGCTCCAAAAACGCCGAAATATGCGAGCAATCCCGACTACATAGAGGTGACTCAAGCTCTGAACACTCTCAGGACAGCGAAAGATGCACCCGATACCGCCCAAACTTATACCCCTGAGCAACTTCAGCAAAAAATCGCTCAATTGGAGTTTCAAAAATACACTTTAGAAACGGGAAAGCCTTGGGGTCAGTGCCGCAACGAGACAGGAAAAACCCTGGCTGTCTACGGCCCGAAAGGCAAAAAAGCCGCTTCTTCTACTTACGAGAATGCCCTTTATTTTCTAGCTGACGGCCAAACAACTGAACATAAATGGGATTGCGATGGAATTTATCTACCCAGCGATATCAAAGCAACCGATTTAAGAACTACCGATCAACCTTCAGAAGAATTGACGGGCGGTATAGCTGTTAAGATAGTTGACGGAACTCAAGTTTTAGCCAGAGCTAATCCCGATACGGGGGCTGTAGAATTCAACGTTCCTACTGCTAAGGTTTTCCAGCCTGGGGATGCGAATTGGTTTGTTCCTGATGTGACTCAGGCTTACATAGATACGCAAGTTCCCAACGCACCAACTGAGGAAAATGATTAGTTTTGGTGAAGTTGTAATGCGATCGACTGTGTAAAGCCTGTTCCAACGCAACAACCCGCCGGGGATAGCTCCCCGGCGGATAATCGTCCCAGCGAAAATCTATCAGTTTACCTTCATATTTGGAGTTAATATTAAAAGGCTAATCTATGCTATTAAATTGGAAATCCACGAAAGTAAATACAGAAAAGATTAGGCGACCAAATCCGTCGCGGGTGCGGGATCACTTGGCAAACGAGCGCACCTATTTAGCATGGATGCGGACAGCAATATCGCTGATGGGTTTTGGCGTAGTTATCGTCCGCCTTCGCACCTTCCATGCCCCTCTGCTGCCAACTCCCGGCAATGGTTGGAAGTTGGGTTTGCTTTTTTCAGCAGTGGGTTTGCTGACGGTGTTATTCTCAACTAAGCACTACTTCGGCGTCCGCCACGATATCGATTACGATACTTATGAACCTACGGATCGCTGGGTAATTCTTTTCAGTCTGGCGATCGCCATTTTAGGCGCTGGGGTAATTTATTATATGTTCACCATTCCTTCTAGCTTAGAAGGTTTGATGGCACCTGAATAATGGTGGCCGTTTAATATGAATATTAAAGAGTTCGATCGCGTGCAATTATCGTTCCAACCGATGCAAGTAGATGATGAGAAACCAAAGCAGCCCAATCTGTCGCGGGTGATCGATCGATCGGCAAATGAGCGCACCTTCTTAGCATGGATGCGGGCCGCGATCGCCCTTATGGCTTTTGGCGTCGTCATCATCCGACTTCGCGTCGTGCAAATGCCCGTACATTACCGTCAGGCGATGGGGTGGAAGTTGGGTTTAATCTTCTCTCTAATAGGTTGGGTGACAGTCTTAATCTCAACTAAGCACTACTTCACCGTTCGCCACCAAATTGACCACGATACCTACAATCCCCCAGACGCCATGGTTTTATTTTTCAGTTCCGCTGTGGGCTTATTGGGAATTGGAGTAATTTATTCAATTTTGGCAACTGCCCTGAGCCCAAGTAGTTTTGTAATACCCGATTGATTGTCAACAGGAGTTAATCATGAATAGCGATATAGTTGCCACGAGTGCTTCCATTCTCATCTTAGGTGCTGCTATCTGGGCCGCATTCGTAGTGCTGGAGACTGTCGCGAAAATAGTCCCTAAATTGCTAGGCGTGACAGTTGTGATCGGGCTTTTGCTCGTTTACCTGCAATTTTACTGGGGTATCGATATTGCATATCTTTGGCAAACTGTCAAGCATTTGCCTGAAGCTTTCAATTTCTCGATCGCAGCCTAAACCGGCACCAGGCAGCATTCTCAACAACCTCTCCCGGATAGATATTTTTCTACCGAAAACAAAGTATATTCAGCCGATCACCAAGAAAATACGGTAACTCGATTGACTTACTAGACATAACTCAGCTTTGCTGTTAAACTACGGTAAGTCGATCGAGTAATGAGCTATTAACGTGGAAAACGCTAAAAAAGTCATTGAAGAGTACCAGCTTGCAGGACAACTAAGCCAACAGTTGCCACAAGCTAAGGGCTTTAACGAAGTCTGGTTTAAAAAGATCAGAGGGGGGTTGCTTCTGGCAATTGGATATTTGCTATCACCGCTGTGTTGGTGGAACGACATATTTTTCAATCTGCCAATTGCCTACGCCTTTGGGTATATCTTTAGTTGGCTTTCCCCAGATTTACTGTTTCCTTGCACAATTGTCGGCTACTGGCTTTCCAATATTGTGGGAATTCTGTTGATGCAGCTAGGAACTTTAGATGTTGTTACAGACAAACCCAAGGAAAAAAACCTCAAAAAAGAGTTATTGACTGGTTTAATATCATCAACCGCCTTCACAGTTGTCATTGTGGCATTGATTCATTTTAATGTTCTCGATACTCCAGATTTCTTTTCCAGCCAACAGTCGGTTAACCTCAGTTCTGCTTTACCTGTGACGCTCGTCACTTCCAGGTAGAAAGTCGAATATAAACCCCATAAATAAATCGAGGGTTTTTAATCAGTTACACAGGTAGATATCAGAAAATCAGGGAGCTTTTACACTACAAGTTATGTAGTTTTGTTTATTGGCATTTACTTACTTTTACCAAAAATTTTGTAGCTGAACGCGCGGTAAGTCTCAAGCGTTGAATAGCAAAATTCCTGGCTATAAAGATTGGAATGCGAGTAAGATTTTGCCTGTGTAGCTGTGTTGCCGGAGCCGCGCCAGTTATCTATTTGTTGGTTGGCAGCGCTTAATTACACAGTTTTTGGGCATAACAGTGAACTACTTATTACTATCATTTCTCAGCTTTTTTGTTGGCATTATCGTTGGTTTGACTGGAGTTGGCGGAGCGTCGCTCATCACCCCAATGTTAATTTTTGTTTTCCAAATTCCAGCCTCAATTGCTATTAGTTCGGATGTCGTAGCTGCTACACTGATGAAAGTTGTTGGTGGCTTCAAACACTGGCAGCAAAAAACCCTCGACTTGCAAGTAGTTAAGTGGCTGGCATTGGGTAGCGTACCCGGTTCCCTGACTGGCGTGTGGGTTTTACACTACATCAAATCCAGCGGAAGTCAGGACTTAGACAGCATATTGCTGCGCCTTCTCGGAGTAGCTATCGCACTAATTGTCGCTTTATCCCTGACCCAATTAGTGGTCAAAACATTTTTCCCTAAGTTTAAATTGCCTTCGCCTCCTAAATGGGACTTAAATACTAATTATGGTCGTTTTTGTACTGTGGGTGCAGCAGCAATTTTAGGCTGCATAGTGGGAATCACTAGCGTTTCTTCCGGTTCGATGTTTGCATTGTTGCTGATTGCTTTTTTCCGCCTGGATACTTCTAAATTGGTGGGTACAGATATTTCGCAGGCGGCAATTTTGTTGATGTTTACATCTCTGGGACACCTCAGCCTCGGAACAGTAGACTGGAGTTTAGTATTGCCAATTTGGTTGGGTTCGGTGCCGGGAGTTTTGGTAGGGGCTAAATTCTGCCAAATTATGCCTCAACGCCCGCTAAAGTTTGTGATTTACGGAATGTTGGCAATGGCGAGTTGGAAGTTGTATCAAGTCTGAAAAGTAGGGGTAGTGCCAAGAATACCTACCCCTAATTTGCAAGGGCAACCACGGGGATTGCTCCTACTACGTATTAATAATTGCTGACTAATGCTTCGAGTTCGCGGACTGAAGGCAATTCTAAATCTTTGAACAAGACTGTGCTGAGGTAGCGTTCGCCATAAGAAGGCTGCACAAAAACTATCAATTTTCCAGCATTTTCGGGACGCTTGCCGACTTGAATTGCAGCACACAAAGCGGCGCCGGCAGAAATTCCTGACAACAATCCTTCTTCTCTGGCAAGTCGGCGACTGTAGGCGATCGCATCTGCGTCGCTAACTGCGATAACCTCATCAATTAACTCTGGTTTCAAGACTTCTGGGATGAATCCTGCGCCAATCCCTTGAATTTTGTGAGCACCAGATTTACCTCCAGAAAGCACGGGGCTGGTGGCGGGCTCAACTGCGATCGCCCTAAAACTCGGTTTCCGCTGTTTAATTACCTCAGCCACTCCCGTAATCGTACCGCCGGTGCCAACTCCAGCCACTAAAAAATCTACTTTACCCTCTGTATCTTCCCAAATTTCCTCAGCCGTGGTTTCCCGGTGAATTTTCGGATTAGCGGGGTTGCGAAACTGTTGCAGCATGAAAGCGTCGGGGGTTTCTTCTACAATTTCTTCCGCACGGGCGATCGCGCTTAACATCCCTTCATGTCCCGGAGTTAATTCCAACTGAGCTCCGTAAGCTTTCAGCATCGATCGGCGCTCTAAACTCATCGTATCCGGCATCGTTAAAATCAGACTGTACCCTTTCGCCGCCGCGATCATTGCCAAAGCAATTCCAGTATTGCCTGAAGTCGGTTCAACTAAAATAGTTTTCCCCGGTTGAATTAACCCCGCATCTTCTGCAGCCTGAATCATGCTCGCGGCAATCCGATCTTTCACCGAAGCAGCCGGATTCATCCCTTCCAATTTGGCCACAATTCGAGCAACTACTCCTTCGGATTGGGGAATTTTATTGAGCTGAACTAAAGGAGTTCTGCCAATTATTCCTGTAACATCCTTAGCAATTCTCATGGCTTAATTTCTCTCCATTTAAATGTAGTACATGGGATGTGCTTGTTTGCGAACATCCCGCTGTTCGCACAAATCTTGTAATGTGTATTTCCCCAAAACAGCCCAAGATGCCTGTTGAGCTTCCTGCCATATTTCTAGCACCGCAGTTTTTTCTATTGTTACAGATTCCGAAACTTTTTGGGTCTGGCCGCTGCCGTCGCCTTCTAGTGTCGAAAACACATCTAGCAAAGTAATTTCCCAAGGATCTTTCGCCAGCAAATAACCGCCTTTAGCACCCCGCAAACTCTGGACAATACTTGCACGCCGCAGCACGGCAAGAATTTGGTCTAAATAACGTTCCGGTATCTCTTGAGAAGCAGTAAGTTCGTTTACTGTTAGGGGCGAATCCTTCGGATGGTGGCTCGCCAGTTCCAAGAGGGCTAACAGGGCGTATTCTACTCTAGAAGATAGTTCCACATTCCCCACTGGCGATCGAGTTTAAATTGTACATTATATAATAGTACATAATTCCGGTAGGCATACAGGTGTTAGTATATTTTTATTACAAAAACGGTTGGAGAAATCCCGTGAGCAACGTAAATGTAGGTTTAAGCTGTCGGCACTGTCGGTATTACGAGCAGCATGGGCACAGGGGCGGAAACTGCCTAATGCTAGGCGTGGGGGTACAGGGTGGGTGGAAAGCTTGTCCGTTTTTAGTTCCGCCCTTTGCACCGTCTTGGGAACACCCAGAAGCGGGTAGATCCCGAAAGTCTCAAATGTTGCAGGGAGCGAGTATTTTAGAGGCAATACCGCCGCCTTGAAGTAAGGGCTAAGTAGGTAGGCGGATATATGCTGTGTCATCGTTAAGTTTATTGATGCTGACCTACTTAGCTGCCGTCAACAGGTGCGATATATCGCATCTGTTGGCAGTGAGAATAAAGAAATCAACAGAAAGAAAAAAGCAGGTGGGATTGTTGCCCTTGCTTTTGAACTTATTGACGAGTCGATGAGAAAATTTAATAAACGCACATTCGATACAAATTATCTGTTGCCCAGATTATTCTGAATTTGAGCGAAGATTGCACCGTCACCTTTGAATAGGGACGATTTTAACAGAGCGGCTGATTTAAGAGAAAATACTGGCCAACCAGTTTTTTTCTTAAATGGCTGCAAGACACTATCTGCGAGATGATGATTCCGCATTAATGCTTCTTAGTTCCTCTTGTTTTTCTCAGGTCGATTGAGCGCATAATTAAGTTTAATGCGCTTGATATAGAGCAAATGCAGCCTGATGAGATTTGCCCGGATAATCTATAATATTTAGCTGATGTGGCAATTCTAATTCTTATTAATGGCAACAGTGGCAAGATTGAGAGACTGTTTTGCTAGAAGTTTGGCGATAGATATTTGAGTGCGCTCGCCACCTCTCTCTACTTAATCTAATACATTACACTATTAAATACTAAATGTTTATGCGTAAACAGTAGTTTATTGTTTTAGGCGCGCTTGGCGGGAAAACGCGACATCTGATAGGGACAAAGGCAAATCCTTTGTCCCTACCCGCAGGTCGATCGCCTATTCATGTTGGAAATTAATTCTCAAGTCGCAAGAGCGATCGCAATTTAATTCCCGCAACGCTGCCCAACAAAGCAGTCGCAATCCACAGCCAACCGTGCAAACTGGTAGAAGCAATACCGCTAAAAAAAGCGCCGACATTGCAGCCAAAAGCCAGCAGCGATCCATAACCCATCATGAAACCGCCGCTCAAAACGGCTGTAACTTTGGGTAACGAAAGGTTTGTTTTGACGGTGAATTTGCCAGCCAAAGCCGCCGCTAAAACTGCTCCCAAAACAATGCCAAAATTCATCACGGAAGTAACATCAGCAAAAATGCCTTTTTGCAAGGATTCTAACTTGTCGGGAGTATTCCAAAACGGGTTATTTGCGGGATTCCAGCCGAAAGCAGTAGCAAGTTCTGCGGCCCACAAAGTAAACCCCCAAGTCACTCCCCAAGGCCTGCCGTCAATTAACAGTTTTACCCAGTTGAGAAAGGCAAGGGAAAAGGCTCCGGCAGCGAGAGACCAAGGCCCGTAAAGCCATTGATTCTTGATTTGAGATTGAGGAGTTTTAATGATAAAATCTGCTGTTAAGGGTTGCTTGCCATTGGTGCGATTCCACTGCCAGAGGGCGATCGCAATTAACAGAAATACGCTTAGCTGCAAGATGACTGCGGGCATCCATCCCAAAGTTTTTCCTAAAGATATCGGTGGCAGCGATGGTAAATTCCACAGGTGTCTGGTCAAACTTCCTGCAAAAGAACCGATGCAAAAAGTCAGCAGCGTTAACAGCATTGACGTGCTGCCGCCGCCAATTGTCCAAAGCGTGCCGCAAGCGCAGCCACTGCCCAATTGCATTCCAATTCCGAATAGAAAAGCGCCGATCGCATTTTGCCAGCCAACAGGCGCAACAGCCCCGGCTATTTTGTGTCCGAATACCTCTCCTGATGCAAGTACGGGAGCAAAAAGTACAGTAGCAATTCCTAACATCAACAAGTGCGCTAAAACACCTGTAATATCGCGATCGGCAAATAATTTGCGGTAAGCAGAAGCAAAGCCAAAACTTGCATGATACAAACTCGCGCCCAGCAAGCCTCCAATCAGAAATAAAACGCTCTGCCGCCAGCCGTAGGCGCTCAAACCGGCCGCACCAGCAGCAAATAGCGTCAGTATCAGAGCTAAAATCGGACGCTGCGATCGGGGCGGCGAAGTTTTTGCCAGCGGTGAAAAAGCAATTTCTGCGGTGTTATTCACAATAAAATACTTGACTCCAGAAACAACTGTAAAGCGAGGCAGAGCCTCCATTTTAGCGCTAAGTGTTTCGCGGCGAAGTCTCCGATTTTTCATCGGGTTGTTCACTAGGAGTGCAAGCAACGGAATTATCTGCTTGTCGGTGCTCAGCTATTGTTGATAAACCAAAGCCAATCGCGCTGATTATTCCGAGCATTGATATCGAGATAATTGCTGTTTTCATTCTACCTATTCGGTCAATTTTTAGCCAAAATTCCTGTTAACTACAGATTTGTTTCCTACACTGCTTGTTCCGGACCAGTTTCTACAGGTAAATTAGTCTGACTGTATTCAGTCCAAGAACCTTCGTAGATTCTGACTTTCGGATAGTTCAGCAAGTGTTTCAAAACTACATATTGCAGCGTTGCTTCCCGCCCCGTACTGCAAGTAACGATGATGTCGCTGTTGCGATCGATCTTTTTAGCTGCCAAAATCTGCTTGATTTCGTCGAGAGACTTCAACTTGTGCGGGTTTTCAGCATCGGTAAAAGTCGGCCATGGAAGGTTGCGAGCGCCGGGAATGTGTCCGTTGCGCGTCCAGATTTTTTCTTCCCCTTGAAATAGTTTTTCCGGTCTGGGATCGATGAATGTGACGCCTGCTTTGCCAATTAAATTTTTGACTTCATCTAGGGTAACACGAATTGATTTGTTGTCGCGCACAGTCAGTGTACCAGCCGCGTATGTTGGAAACTCTTTCGTCACAGTTTGAGCTGCTTTGTAACCCGCATAACCTCCGTCGATAACTGCGATGTCCGAGTGTCCCAATCGCTCCAATACGTAAGCAACCATTGTCGCGCCGAGAATGTCTCTGCCGTCGGAATAAACTAAGACGCGGCTGTTGTCTGTTACTCCTGCCCGCGACAGTAATTGCCCCAGTTTATCCGGCGTTAGATACTGTACTGGCAAACCACTGTCCGGCCCGCGCAAGGTGTTGTCGGCGATGTTGACTGCGTTGGGAAGATGCCCGATAAAGTAGTCCATTGGATTGGTACGGACATCGAGAATTCGCAGGTTTTTGTCGCTGGCGTTTTGGGCAACCCACGCGGGGGAAACGAATTGAATTTTACTTTTTGATTCCGCTGCTTGGGTTGGGAAAAATGGGAACAGAGGAATTGCGATCGCCAGCACCACTAGGACGGCAATTAATGCCCCTATTTTGTTTCTTTTAAATCGAGCTTTCAGGGATTTAGTTTTCATTTTCTTTCCTCTTGTATTGTCTCTGTCGAAAAGCACAAAAAGCTCCTCGCTGCTAGAGAGCCGATCACTCCCTCCAGTAATCACCTTAAAATTGATTGATTTACCGTATATTATAGGTATAGCTGTTGATTGTTGCACAGACAGTCTCAGAAAGTCAATAGTTTTTTTAGTAGCGAAGGATACAGGAATTTTGGGGCGATTCCCTCCGGAATAGCTTCGCACGCGCGTGCGAATTTGCCCGTGTCAGCAACGGGCTCGCGAGCACGCGGCGAGACATTGATTCTACCCTTAGATTTCGTAGTGCCACACCTCGGAAGGTTGCAGAATAATCCGGTGGAGCGGCAGACGATCTATCAAGCCTTGCTGCTCAAAATGACCGAGGGTGCGAGTGACTGTTACGCGACTTGTGCCGATGATTTCTGCAATGTCCTGATGCGTTAAAATCATATCTATCAGATGTCCTTGCTCTACCTCAGAACCAAACCTCTTAGCCAGCCAAGTTAATAGTTGATAGAGCATAAAATCAACTCTTTTGTAACCTCGCATTACCATAAAAGCTTCAGCCTGCTGAATGTGAGTGAGCAAAATATCTCTATTTAGCCAGCGATCACCAGATAATAGAATTGCCTCGACTTTAGTGAGGCATTCAATTTGAAAAGGATCGCATTTTGATATCGGTTTGCCGATCGTATCACCAGGCCCCCACAATCCCAAGGTGATAATTGTGCCATCTTCAAGCCACGTTACAGTTCGCACTACTCCAGTTTCAATTCGCCACAAAGCATTGCTTCTGTTCGGCAATTGCGAGCGGCGAGAGAATATATGTCTGCTCGTTTCATCAAATGTTTTAGTGGAAAGAGAAGCAATAGTCATAGCCAGTTACTGAATAAATTAAAGTTAGTTTGTACCAGGGTAGCAGGATAGTCTTGTCGGCAAAAATCTATATAAATTAAAATTTAACTAGATTCCTGCACCGTCTAAAAAATCTGTAATAAACAAATTATAATACATAAATAATTCATGTTTTTCTGCCTCTTTTTGCTCTAATCCAGTTGTTGTTAGCGGAGATAATTGAGATTTCAAAAAAGCAACCTGCTCTTCTAAATTCTTAATTCTATCGAACAAAGCTCGAATCGCTTGAGCTTCCAAATCCGGTAGACCTTGAGAATTTTGAGCATCTTCCACCTGCTTTTTCCGAGAGATGATGCGGCCGGGGATTCCCACAACTGTGCAATCGCTAGGGACATCCCGCAGCACTACCGAACCCGCACCAATCCGAACATTATTGCCAATTTGAATATTGCCTAAAACTTTAGCACCTGCTCCTACCACTACATTTTCTCCCAGCGTTGGATGCCGTTTTCCTATTTCTTTACCCGTGCCGCCAATGGTCGCTCCTTGATAAATTACAGCATAATCT
Source organism: Microcoleus sp. Pol12B5 (assembly GCF_036701335.1). Classification (NCBI taxonomy): domain Bacteria; kingdom Bacillati; phylum Cyanobacteriota; class Cyanophyceae; order Oscillatoriales; family Microcoleaceae; genus Microcoleus; species Microcoleus sp. Pol12B5. The sequence goes on from NZ_JAUBQQ010000039.1 coordinate 45,292, forward strand.
CCAACGATCGCCGTTTCGCCAATGACCACCCCCATACCGTGGTCGATAAACACCCCCCTACCAATTTTTGCTCCTGGGTGAATCTCAATACCTGTTAAAAAGCGACTCAGTTGGGAAATCAAGCGGGGTACAAACGGCAGGCCAGCGGAATAAAGCCAGTTTGCTATCCGGTGCAAAAAGAGTGCTTGCAGTCCGGGATAGCAAAATAATACTTCCAGCCAGTTACGCGCCGCAGGGTCGCGTTCGTAAATAATTTGCAAGTCACTGAACATATTTACTCTCGCCGTGTTTTGGTTATACAGTATCGGCAATGCCGACGGTTTAAGCTGCTTAAAGCAGTATTGGTTTTGGCATTATTACACATAATACTGTAATCCGACCAAATTACAGTAGTTGATGAGAAAAAAATTTTCCTTTCCCAGCCCCTTCTATGCTGCCTCCGATATTTTCCGCGAAACAAACGGTACAGGTTGTCTGACTTCTTGTCGCAGCGGAATCTCGATCGAGAATTCCGTCCCCAATCCCGGTGTCGAATCGCAGCGCAGCGTACCTTTGTGCTTTTCTACGATAATTTTATAGCTGATGGACAGTCCCAATCCTGTCCCTTTTCCCACAGGTTTAGTCGTAAAGAACGGGTCAAACAGCCTTTTTTTGACATTTTCTGCCATACCGGGGCCGTTGTCGGATATCCGCACAATTATTTTATCGGGACTTGAATATTCTGTGGTTATGGCGATCGCGATCGGATTGGCTTTCGCTGCTGTGGGCCCGCGATCGAGGTTGTAACTCTCAAGGGCGTCGATCGCATTAGCCAGAATATTCATAAACACCTGATTTAATTGTCCGGCATAGCACTCTACTAAAGGTAAATGGCTGTAATTTTTAACAATCTCGATCGCCGGGCGATCGGCTGTAGCTTTCAGGCGACTTTGCAGAATTAGCAGAGTGCTGTCAATGCCTTCATGGATATTGACAGGTTTCATTTCGCTTTCGTCTAAGCGAGAGAAATTCCGCAAAGATTGAACAATTTGAACAATGCGATCGGCTCCTATTTTCATCGAAGATAGCAGTTGCGGCAAATCTTTGCTGAGAAAGTCAAAGTCAATATTTTGTAAATGCTCGGTAATTTCCGAGGAAGGGTATAAATAGTGTTTTTGGTAGAGTTTTACTAACTCCAACAAATCGCTGCTATATGCGCTGGCGTGTTGAATATTGCCGTAAATAAAACTAATAGGATTGTTAACTTCGTGGGCAACACCAGCAACTAATAAACCCAAACTAGACATTTTTTCCTGCTGAATCAGTTGAGTTTGAGTTTGCTGCAACTCTTGCAACGTTTGCTCTAGCTGTTGAGATTTAGCCGTGCGTTCTGCTGCTACTTGTTCAAGTTTATCTGTATAATTCAACAAGCTCATTAGATAAAGTGTCACAGCCAAGCTTAAGATAATCCCTAATATTAAAACAGTCAAAGAACGCCAAAATCTTAGAGGATTAATGTACTCTGGCGTTAGTCGCAGTTGCAGCAGCCACCTGCGATTTTCAATATTGAGAATGCGGGTGCAACTGCTGCCGTCCGGGCAGTAAGCTCTTTCCCCAATATAGAGTTTATTTTTAATGTTTTCGTCAGTAACTATTCTTTTAGTCTTCGCTTCGTAAAAAGCGAGAAATCTTTCGGATTCAGGAGCCATAGGATCTTGAAGATACACGTTAACAAAGTTAAGTTGAGTTTCCTGTAACGCCGATTTAACAATAGCATCAATGAGCAAAATTCCCATAGTAAAGCCTTTCAAATTTTCTGGTTTGCTTGCAGGTAAATTTTGCGGCAAGGCTGCGGTATCGCCAGGAGACGTTTGACTAAAAATTGGCAGAAAAACGAAGAAGCTTGGGGAATTTTGTGAGGGTATTTTTTGGCGGTCAGTCGCGATAATTTCTTGTCTTTTTGTGGCGTTTTCTAACGCTACCAGATTGGCAGTTAAATCTAAACTTAAATCTATTTCCTCTGTCAGGAATTGCGGAGAGTCAGAAACACGAGGCAGCCAAGCGATCGCCTTCAGGCTCGGATGGCGGTAGAGGGCAGGACCAACAAATGTCTTCATTTCTGGTTGTTTAACGCCGTCAAATACGCTGTAAAAGGCTCCAGCAGCACGAATTATTTCTAAATTTCCGCTAACATCTCTCTGAATGTCTGTAGCTATTTTGTCCAGCCGGTCTTGCAGTTCGGCTTGCATGGATTTGTATTCCCAATTGTACGCAACTGAAGAGGCGATCGCAGACAGTCCCAATCCTGCACAAAGTGTTAATCCTGCCTGGATGTAACGGCGATAATTAAGTAAAGTGCTAGTTGCTAAATTCAAGAATTTGTTAGCAGTCATATTCTTCACCTATCTTTTTTCTAGTTCTCGTTCCCAGGCTCTGCCTGGGAATGAATTTCAGGAGGATCTGCCTCCGATTTAGAGCCACGAGACAGCATTACCAGGCACGAGCCTGGTAACGATGTGGGAGCAGTGTTTTGTAGAAGATCCCGGATAGTATTTTGAGTAAGATGCAGTCGCTGATTTAAATTGAATAAGCGGGGAATGTCATGGCGTGTTTGGGTTTGACGTAAACCTGCTGATCTCGCGTTAACTGTAGAGAATCGAAACGCTCGCGACTCACGTAAGCTGTTACTACCTGCTCCGATTCTAATAGTAACTCGGTTTGAATTTCCCGCCCTAAATGAATGATGCGACTGACTGTTGCTAATGCAAAACCAGACTGCGGCTTAGTTTGAATTTCCACATCGTGGGGGCGCAAAAACACTAAATCAGAATGGGCTGCTCCGTTATTGTGAGCCGTTGTGCCGTTGCTGGCGAACAAACCCGCAGCATTCGGCAGCACATTGACAGGCCCAATAAAACTCATCACAAAAGCTGACGCAGGTTTGTCATAAATTTCAGCAGGAGTGCCAACTTGTTCGACTCTACCTTTGTTCATCACCACAATTTCATCGGCTACTTCCATAGCTTCTTCTTGGTCGTGAGTCACAAAAACTGTGGTGATGTTAACTTCTTTGTGAAGGTTGTGCAGCCACGATCGCAATTCTTTGCGGACTTTAGCATCTAATGCTCCAAAAGGTTCGTCTAGCAGCAGCACTTTCGGTTGAACTGCGAGAGCTCTGGCCAAAGCAACCCGCTGTCGCTGGCCCCCGGAAAGTTGTGAAGGATAGCGATCGCCCAAACCTGTCAACTGCACTAAATCCAAAAGTTCATCAACCCGCCTACTAATTGAGCCTTTAGGAACTTTGCGAATTTCCATCGCAAAAGCAATATTTTTCCGAATACTCATGTGTTTGAACAAAGCGTAGTGCTGAAACACAAAACCGATATGCCGTTCTTGCACCGACTGATGAGTAGCATCTTCACCGATCAGGTAAATATGACCGCTGTCCGGCGGTTCTAGCCCCGCGATCATCCTCAGCAGAGTCGATTTCCCGGAACCAGAAGGCCCCAACAGCGCGACTAAAGAACCCCTTTTAATTTCCAAATTCACGTTGTCAATTGCGTGGAAGGAGCCGAAGTGTTTCGATACGTTCTGAACTGTAATGCTCATGAGTTTATTTACCTATTTTAGGAGTTAAAAAAGTAAACTCCGCTTATCTGACAGATTTACAGTAGTATATCCTGAAAATATTATTTTGCAAGGTCTGTAACTTTTTGTATAGGATCTCGATGCTCTCCAGATGGGGACTGCGTTTCAAAGTTGAGGCTGGCGGGCCGTCCGAGTTAAGCCGTCAGCGTTTCGAGATGTGGCTGTAGCGGTAAATGCGATCGTCCCAGAGTAAGCAATGCTGAAATTACGCAGAAACCGGGTTTGATGGACGAAAATACTGCATCAAAACCTTTAAAACCTTTAACCCCCGTAAAAAACCCGGTTTCTTTGCTGTGGCTGTATATTTTACGGCTGCCGACAATTCCCCGACTCCCGGCGATATTGAAGATTTCACGTAGGAATTGCTCAATCTGAGGTGCGATCGCACACAATTTAGATCACAATAGTTAATTCAGAAGCCAGCCAGCTTCACCTTTGAAAAACTGACAGAATAGTAAATTCTAACCAGAACACCACTATGGGAAAACCAACAGGCTTTATCGAATTCTTGCGCGAATTGCCCTCCGAACTCTCACCCGTCGAGAGAGTCCACAACTGGGACGAATTTCACCTGCCGATGGATGAGGACAAACTCCGCACCCAAGGCGCGCGCTGCATGGATTGCGGCATTCCGTTTTGCCACACGGGTACCCTCATCAGCGGCATGGCAAGCGGCTGCCCGATTAATAACCTCATCCCCGAATGGAACGACCTCGTATATCGTGGACTGTGGAAAGAAGCCCTAGACAGACTCCACAAAACCAACAACTTCCCTGAATTCACCGGCCGCGTCTGTCCCGCACCCTGCGAAGGCGCTTGCGTACTCGGCATCAACAACCCGCCAGTCACGATTAAAAACATCGAAGCCTCGATTATCGACAAAGGCTGGGATGAAGGCTGGATTACTGCCGAACCACCCGCCAAACGCACCGGCAAAAAAATCGCCGTCATCGGTTCCGGGCCCGCAGGTTTGTCCGCCGCCGCGCAACTAAATAAAGCCGGTCATTGGGTAACAGTATACGAAAGAGCCGATCGACCAGGCGGCCTGCTAATGTATGGCATCCCCAACATGAAGCTAGACAAAGAACAAGTCGTCATGCGCCGCCTGAAAGTCCTCGAAGACGAAGGCGTGACATTCGTCTGCAACACCGAAGTCGGCAAAGACTTACCAGCAGAACAACTGCTAAAAGAATACGACTCCGTTGTGCTCTGTACCGGCGCCACCAAACCCCGCGACTTGGGCATCCCCGGCCGCGAATTAAAAGGCATCCACTTCGCAATGGACTTCCTGACGGCGAACACCAAAGCAGTTTTAGACAAGAGCACCAACGATAACTTCATCTCCGCCGAAGGCAAAGATATTGTGATTATCGGCGGTGGCGACACCGGCACCGACTGCGTGGGCACCTCCATTCGCCACGGCTGCAAAAGCCTCGTACAGCTAGAAATCCTGCCCAAACCGCCCTCGGAACGCGCCGCCAACAATCCGTGGCCCGAATGGCCGAAAGTCTACCGCCTCGACTACGGCCAAGAAGAAGCAGCAGCCAAATTCGGCGACGACCCCCGTGGCTATCTCACCACGGCGACAAAGTTCGAGGGCGACGAAAACGGCAATGTCAAAGCCGTGCACACCGTTGAGGTGGAGTGGGCGAAAAACGAGAAAGGGCAGTTTATTCCGAACCACATCCCCGGCACCGAAAAAGTGTTGCCGACACAGCTTGTGTTGCTAGCGATGGGCTTCCTCGGCCCGGAACAGCCCTTGCTGGATGCGCTGGGATTGGAACGGGACGCGCGCAGCAATGTGAAAGCCGAGCACGAAAAATATACAACCAGCATTCCGGGAGTTTTCGCGGCTGGGGACTGTCGCCGGGGACAAAGTTTGGTGGTTTGGGCGATTAATGAAGGGCGCGGCGTGGCCCGGGAGTGCGACCTTTATCTGATGGGGAGCACTGATTTGCCTTAAAGCAATCGGCTTGACGCATTGGTTTGTAGTAAGGACTTCAGTCTTTTCAAACTCGGATTTAAGGACTAAAGTCCTTACTACGAACTTATTACAGAATTAACCCCAATTATGCCAAATTCATTACTTTCGGGTGAGGGTGCTGTCGGTACTTATAGTGAATTACTCAAAACAGGATGTAGAGGCGATAACCTGACGCCACATCACATACCATCAAATGCGTTTATGGAAGCAAAAGTGCCTGCTTACACCAGAAACAAAGGGATAGCAATGATGATGGAGCATTTGTCACCAGGAATGGGCGGTCGCCACAGAGAAACGCTATCCTATGGACAATCCCCTAACTTAAATATATTACCAAGACACTCTCTCGCTCGTGAAGTTTGGGATGTGCGATCGATTTATCGCTGTCAAGGACTTTACACCCCAGAAATTAAGCGGGGTTTACAGCAAGTCATTCAGCAAAACAAGTTAGCGTGGCAAGGTGTTTTCGAGAAATGGAGGGTTTGAGAATGAGCCATAATTCATTAATTAACGTTTTAGAAACTAATAGATTGATGCGTTCCGATGAAGAAGTCGCTGCATTTGAGAATGCTCTAGCCGAACTTGCCAAAAACTCACCAATAGAAAATCTGCGAGAACTGCATCTAGTCTTAGATGACAAATGTCAGCACCCGGAAGTCATGTTTAGTCTCATCCATTTTCTAGAGTCTTTTGACGTAAAAAAGCAACTTCAAGCATTTATTAATGCGGTTCCGCAATTAATCGTTTCCGCACCGGAATGGACGAAAATTATCCACGATCGCATCCTAAATGATGAGTCTGCGCGTGCTTGTTATCAAGATATTTTGTCTGCTGTTGACAGCCAAAGCTCACTGATGAAACAAACTATTGAGCTACCAAAAGAATTAGCTGACCTTTTAGAACAATATCTTAAAGAAATTCCTCCGAATCAATTAATTGTCTATTTGCGGGAGCAATTAGGCTTAGTCAAACCAGAATTCCAAGACCTTTCTGATTTGCTAGCAGTAGCAGGAGTCGCTAAAGATAAGTAGGTCACCTTAGTGGTGCAGAAAACTATTTTTGTTAAGAAGAAAATGACATAACTTTAGAAAATTCAATCCGCCGCTCTAACTT
>NZ_JAUBQQ010000135.1:0-4279 GCF_036701335.1 Microcoleus sp. Pol12B5
GGCCTTGGCATTGCCAGAATTGTTATTGGAGATTGAGGTGATAGCGGTGTGTGGTGAGGATTGAGTGAGACGGGGAGCGGCCCCGGAAGCTGGGTGCTTTCGGGGCTGATGATTGTTGTTTGTGTGGGTTTTGTGTGGTGTGCGAGGTTTGGAGATGGGCCCCGGATCAGGTCCGGGGCAGCGAATTGCTAAACTCGCTGTGCTCATTAAGCAATTCTGCTGGTTGCGGGAGCAGGATTTGAACCTGCGACCTTCAGGTTATGAGCCTGACGAGCTACCGGGCTGCTCCATCCCGCGCCACCAACTGAGCCCTTTTGGGGGCTGAGCCCTAGAGGGCCGAAAACCGCCCGCAGCATATTGCCGGGGGCGGTTGTTCGACGATCATGAATGGGTTTTTCCATATGCACCGGCTTCAATGCCTGGCGACGCCCTACTCTTCCAACGCTTAAGCGGTAGTACCATCGGCGCAGTCAGGTTTCACGGCCGAGTTCGAGATGGGATCGGGTGGGGCACTGACGCTATGGCCACCAAGCAATGAAGCAGGTGCATATGGTTTTTAATCGATGCGGTTATACATTCAGATTTTGAAGACGATTATTCTTGGCGAATATCCGGCTTAATCATCCTTACACCAATGTTGTCATTGATGGTGGAACTCTCAAGCGCGAACAGAGTAATTAGGACCGGTTAGCTCCATGCATTACTGCACTTCCACACCCGGCCTATCAACGTGGTGGTCTTCCACGACTCGATGATAACTTATCTTGAGGGAGGCTTCCCGCTTAGATGCTTTCAGCGGTTATCCCGTCCATACATAGCTACCCTGCTGCACTCCTGGCGGAATGACAGGTACACCAGAGGTATGTTCAACCCGGTCCTCTCGTACTAGGGTCAACTCCTCTCAATTATCGACGCCCACGGCAGATAGGGACCAAACTGTCTCGCGACGTTCTGAACCCAGCTCACGTACCACTTTAATTGGCGAACAGCCAAACCCTTGGGACCTGCTCCAGCCCCAGGATGTGATGAGCCGACATCGAGGTGCCAAACGATTCCGTCGATATGAGCTCTTGGGAATCATCAGCCTGTTATCCCCGGCGTACCTTTTATCCGTTGAGCGATGGCCCTTCCACGAGGGACCACCGGATCACTATGACCGACTTTCGTCTCTGCTCGACTCGTCAGTCTCGCAGTCAGGCGAGCTTATGCCATTGCACTCTAACAGACGGTTTCCAACCGTCCTGAGCTCACCATCGCGCGCCTCCGTTACTCTTTAGGAGGCGACCGCCCCAGTCAAACTACCCGCCACAGAGGGTCCCTGCACCGGATAACGGTGCGAGGTTAGACATCAGAAAACAACAGGGTGGTATTTCACCTATGGCTCCACGACAGCTGGCGCCGTCGCTTCAAAGCCTCCCACCTATGCTACACAGTTCTTTCCTAATGCCACTCTGAAGCTGCAGTAAAGGTGCACGGGGTCTTTCCGTCTAACCGCGGGTACTCCGCATCTTCACGGAGAATTCAATTTCGCTGAGCATGTACTGGAGACAGTGGGGAAGTCGTTACGCCATTCGTGCAGGTCGGAACTTACCCGACAAGGAATTTCGCTACCTTAGGACCGTTATAGTTACGGCCGCCGTTTACTGGGGCTTCAATTCAGAGCTTGCACTCCTCCTCTTAACCTTCCAGCACCGGGCAGGCGTCAGGCCCTATACGTCGTCTTGAAGCCGACTTAGCAGAGCCCTGTGTTTTTGCTAAACAGTCGCTACCCCCTGGCTTGTGCCCCCTACACACGGTTGCCCGCATGTAGGGCCTCCTTCTCCCGAAGTTACGGAGGTAATTTGCCGAGTTCCTTCAGTACACTTCTCTCAAGCGCCTTGGTATACTCTACCATCCCACCTGTGTCGGTTTAGGGTACGGTCTATACGGAGGGGCTATTTCCTGGGACAACTTCGAAGCCAGACCAATCCAATAAGGCCTGACAACTTACGCCATCCGTCACACACCTCCAGGCCCACGAATATTAACGTGGTTCCCATCGACTACCCCCTTCGGGCTCGTCTTAGGGGCCGGCTTACCCTGCTCAGATTAGCTTTAAGCAGGAACCCTTGGGATTTCGGCGAGAGGGCATCTCACCCTCTTTATCGCTACTCATGTCAGCATTCGCACTTCCGATACCTCCACGGTCGGTTACCCTCCCGCTTCATCGGCCTACGGAACGCTCCGCTACCGCTTGGATCAAAAGATCCAAACCCTAAGCTTCGGTACGTATCTTGAGCCCCGTTACATTTTCGCCGCAGGATCTCTTATTTAGACCAGTGAGCTGTTACGCTTTCTTTAAAGGATGGCTGCTTCTAAGCCAACCTCCTGGTTGTTTTGGAAATCCCACATGCTTTCCCACTTAGATACGATTTGGGGACCTTAGCTGTAGGTTAGGGCTGTTTCCCTTTTGACGACGGACCTTAGCACCCGCCGTCTGTCTGCCGGACTAACTCTGTGGTATTCGGAGTTTGGTTAGGTTTGGTAGATCTCGCGACCCCCTAGCCCATCCAGTGCTCTACCCCCACAGGTAAACATCCGACGCACTACCTAAATAGTTTTCGCGGAGAACCAGCTATTTCCCGGCTTGATTGGCCTTTCACCCCTAAACACAACTCATCCGACAATTTTTCAACATTGAACGGTTCGGCCCTCCAGTGCGTGTTACCGCACCTTCAGCCTGGTCATGCCTAGATCGCCGGGTTTCGGGTCTAATCCATCAAACTCAGTCGCCCTATTCAGACTCGCTTTCGCTGCGCCTACACCTAACGGCTTAAGCTTGCTTGATAGATTAAGTCACTGACCCATTATACAAGAGGTACGCTGTCAGGCCTCAAGGACCCTCCAACTGATTGTAAGCATTCGGTTTCAGGTACTGTTTCACTCCCCTCATCGGGGTGCTTTTCACCTTTCCCTCACGGTACTTGTTCGCTATCGGTCATGTACGAGTATTTAGGCTTGGAGGGTGGTCCCCCCATGTTCAGACAGGATTTCACGTGTCCCGCCCTACTCGAGTCCTGATGTTTCATTTTCGCATACGGGGCTGTCACCCGCTATGGCCAAACTTTCCAGAATGTTCTGCTAATTAAACACCAGGCACTGGCCTGGTCCGCGTTCGCTCGCCACTACTAACGGAATCTCGGTTGATGTCTTTTCCTCCGGGTACTGAGATGTTTCAGTTCTCCGGGTTCGCTTCACGAAACCTATGTATTCAGTCTCGCAATACCTTTGCCCAATTACCCAGCCCGTGATTGCTCACGGGCGAGATAATCGGGATAGGTGGGTTTCCCCATTCGGAAATCGCGGGATCAAAGCTTGCTCACAGCTCCCCCACGCTTATCGCAGCGTGCCACGTCCTTCATCGCCTGTACATGCCAAGGCATCCACCAAATGCTCTTACCTCACGCTTGAGAGTCCACACCACCAATGACAACATTGGTCGATCGCTCGAGACACGGTCTTGTAAGCCGCGCCCCACACGAACGTACCACTCGGCTGCTGCCATGGTTTGCTCGGTGTGGATGATTTATCTCAGCCAGATATTCATTAGTTAAAATGAATGTATGTGATTGGCATACGTGACCCACCTCTTTCGAGATCGGCACGATGCAACCACGGCATCGATTAAAAAACCCATTCACAATGTCAAAGAGCAGGCCACTCATGGGCCCGCACACCGGCTACGGATAAATCCGCGCCGGAATATGTTGTCTTCATCTCTGGAGAAATGCGTGGTGGTGGAGCCTATCGGGATCGAACCGATGACCCCCTGCTTGCAAAGCAGGTGCTCTCCCAGCTGAGCTAAGGCCCCCAACCATGATCGCCGCTCTTTCGTGTTCGCACACAAAGCGAGCAGCGCGTCTATAATGGTGGGCCGAGTAGGAGTTGAACCTACGACCTCACGCTTATCAGGCGTGCGCTCTAACCACCTGAGCTACCGGCCCCACCTGCGGCCTTTCGGCTTAGGCGGGCAAGCCCGGGCTGCCCAAAGGCGGCGTTATCCGCTGCTCGCAAACATGTGAAAAACACACATTCGCGACAGCGAAATCTCCAGGATGAAGGGACATGAGGACGACGGCAATGTTCTTTGGAACGGAAGAAGCTCTTCCTGATGTGAGAACCCCAACCAGTTAAGGAAGAGATTCAATCAGGCGCTTTCTGCCAATATCCTTAGAAAGGAGGTGATCCAGCCGCAGGTTCCCCTACGGCTACCTTGTTACGACTTCACCCCAGTCGCTGA
>NZ_JAUBQQ010000040.1:0-50821 GCF_036701335.1 Microcoleus sp. Pol12B5
TCGATGTGTGTTCTCTGTTTGACCCTCATGAATGAGTGTCAGTAACATCATACCTCATCTTTCTGAGAAAGGCTATACTTGACACTTGTACTACTTACTCTACAAGTATAGCAATCCGCAATATATTCGGCAATCCCGATCTCATATCATGTCCGATCAATTTACTGGTTCTATGGCTCGAGCCTGGGAACGGATACCTAGAGGAAGAGCCTCGCGAGCGAAAATTAAATTCGAGGCTCTAGGTAGCTGTTGAGTGTTACTTTCGCTCCAGCCTGGTAACGAGTAAACAACCAGTAAACGAGTAATAATTGAGGACTAAAAAACTTAGATTTCTTCGTCCAAACCATCTACATCATTTACATCATCTACATCATCTACATCATCTACATCATCTACATCATCTACCTCAATAGGAGCGACAGAATTAGCAGAAACCAGAGCACCTGTCTCAAGTTTCTTTTTAACTAGCTCCTCAATTTCATTTTTGAAATCGATGTTTTTCTCCATGTGCTGGATCACTTTGTCTCGTCCTTGAGCTATGTTCTCTCCGTTGTAGCTATACCAAGAACCTTTTTTCAGAATTACTCCCATTTCGTCTGCCAAGTCAGTCAGACAGCCTAAAGTAGAAATGCCTTTGCCAAATACAATGTCAAATTCGGCAATACGGAAAGGCGGAGCAACTTTATTTTTAGCAACTTTAACTTTCGTGCGGTTGCCGTATTCTTCGGTACCTTTTTTCAAGCTTTGAATGCGACGAATGTCGAGCCGCACGCTGGCGTAGAACTTGAGTGCGTTACCGCCGGTTGTTGTTTCGGGGTTGCCGTAAGTTATGCCGATTTTTTGCCGCAATTGGTTTAGGAAAATGACGGTACAGCCGGATTTGCCGATGTTGCCGGTGATTTTCCGCAAAGCTTGACTCATCAATCGGGCTTGCAAACCCATGTGGGAGTCGCCCATGTCGCCTTCGATTTCGGCGCGGGGGACGAGGGCGGCTACGGAGTCAATTACTACGATATCGACGGCCACGGAACGGACGAGTTGATCGACTATTTCTAGGGCCATTTCGCCGGTATCCGGCTGGGAAACTAAGAGATTTTCAATATCCACGCCTAAAGCTGAGGCGTAGGTGGGATCGAGGGCGTGTTCGGCATCGACGAAGGCTGCGATACCGCCGGATTTTTGGACTTCGGCGATCGCGTGGAGGGCTAGAGTTGTTTTACCGGAACTTTCCGGGCCGTAAATTTCAATGACTCGGCCTTTTGGCAAACCGCCGCCCAAAGCAATGTCCAGTGTCAGGGCTCCGGTGGGAATGGTTTCTACCTTCATGCGAGTGGAGTCTCCCAATCGGACGATCGCCCCTTTGCCAAAGCTGCGCTCGATTTGGGAAAGTACGGAAGTTAGAGCTTTTTGCTTTTCTGAGTTTTCAGTGGAAGTTTTTATAGACGCTTCTTTTTTTGCCATTTGCGGTAAGCGGGTAGACCCCTTGCGGAGCTTGTTGATTAACTGTACAACACGTATGTTAGCAGTTATTTTTGGGGTCTGGAGGTTCTGGGAGGATCTGGTTGAAGATTCTTGATTTTGGGGAGGCCCCGGCCACTCGCGAGCTTTCACTCGGGCATGGTCCCGCGCAGGGCATCGGGCCGATGCCCGCGCAGGGCAAACAGGGCATACCTCACGACGCGATCGAACCGCTATAGTGGGTATCGATCGCTTCTTGAGTGAGGTGTGAAATACCCAAACTAAACGGAGTACCCTTATAATTCGGGCTTCGTGTCTCGTTTGCCGTCGCTCTATTGGGGATTTTCATTGCTGAATATTCGTCATCAAAGACGATCGGAGTCTTACACAGCATCTCTGGGCTTTTACGCTTTTTATCCCCTCGTAGGGAACCCACGCAGAAGTCCTATTTTCTAAGACCAAAAACTCTTTTCGTACAACAAACATGGGTTATTTTTTACAGCAGGGCATACCATACTAACCAGCGGTCTGCCTTTTCCTCCTTTCTCTCGCAGTTTCCCGGTAAGCATATTACTGCTACTATGACCGTTTTGTTATTACAGCCGAGTGAGTGGTTCGCAACCATTTATATATTAACTCAAATCAACTCTATATGCCAACTCTTTCTATATTTTTGTTTGGCTTATATCCAAACACCGAACCGGGTACAGTTACGGTGTGGGACTTACGCCAATTGAGTTAAGATGGTTTGCAGTTCCACGTTCCGTGAAGCGTAGCTATCCCGGAGGGAATCGCCACAATTAGGACAAGCATGGGATCTACAACACATCAAGACACATCTGTTAATACCAAAAATTCCCGCTGGCTGATGAACTTATTGGCGATCGGCATTTTACTTGGTATCGGATTTCGGTTTTTTGAGATTGATCGCAAACTGTACTGGCACGACGAAGCTTACACATCAATCCGCGCCGCTGGTTTCACCCGGCAAGAAATTGACAACGAACTATTCCAAAACCGGATTATTCCCGCACCCGAATTGCAAAAATATCAGCGGATTAAACCGGGAAGTACAGAAGCAGACACAATTCGTTCTTTAGCACTAGAAGACCCGCAGCATCCGCCTTTATACTTTCTCATGGCTCGTTGGTGGATGCAGGAATTTGGCAGTTCTCTAACAGCATCCCGCACTTTGCCAGCAATATTGAGTTTGCTGTCGCTGCCTTTAATGTACGCTTTAGCTCAGGAACTTTTCGCCTCGAATTTGGCGGCGTTATTAGCAACAGCACTTTTGGCTTTATCTCCCTTTGACATATTGTTTGCTCAGACAGCAAGGCAGTACAGTTTGCTGACAGCCACAGTTATTGGCAGCAGTTGGCTGCTGCTGAGAGCAGTGCGGTTGCGGGGTTGGAAAAATTGGGTATTTTACTCGCTGGCGATCGCCATTGGTTTCTACACTCACCCTTTTTTCAGTTTAACACTCATCGGACACGGAGTTTTTATAATTTCTTACTGGTTGTTTTGCAAAAAAACAAAATTACGAGGTCATGTAATTAATTCCCAATTTTTCTTGGCAGTAACAGCAGCTTTAATATTGTATATACCCTGGATTTACGTGCTGGCGACCAACCTGGAACGTGCCTCCTCTACGACAGATTGGACGCGAGTATCTCCGGGTTGGCTGTATCTTGTCAAATTGTGGACACTCAGCTTTACATCCTTATTTTTTGACTTCGACTTCGGGTTTGATAATATCTGGACTTATCTGCTGAGATTGCCATTTTTGCTGTTAATTGGGGCAGCCATTTACCAAATCTGCCGCCGGACTATCAGTTCAACTTGGCTGTTTATTGTAACATCAATTTTTGTACCTTTTTTGATCCTGGCTTTACCGGATCTAATCCTAGGCGGCAAACGTTCCGCCGTCAGCCGTTATCTGATTTCCTGCTTTCCGGGAGTGCAGCTAGTAGTTGCTTACTTGCTCGCAAGTAACGTGAAAACTCAGCAGCGGTTTTGGCAAGTCATTTTAGCCTTGGTATTTACAGCAAGTATAGCATCCTGTACATTCAGCGCTTTTTCTGATACTTGGTGGAGCAAAGACTTGAGCTATTTTAATGCTGAAGTTGCGAAAAATATTAACAAAGAGGCGATAGCTAATCGGTCGATTAAAGATACAATTGTAATTAGCGATCGCGGCAACGATTTTACTAACATGGGAGATTTGCTTGCTCTGAGTTATTTGCTCGACAAAGACGTGCGGCTGATGCTGATGAGCCAGTCGCCAGATATGGAGATGCTGAACAAATATTCGGCTCCCCTGGTGTTCCGCCCTTCGGAAAAATTGCGATCGGCTCTCAAGCAAAATCAACGCCGCTTAGAGCCAATATTGCAGTATGCCAGACTTTTTCGAGCGCGGCGAGCTTCTTAGAGCAGATTGAGAGAAATAGACGATCATCCCCAGTAGGGTGCGTCAGTGGATTTTAGATTTTAGATTTATTCCACAGATGAATCTGGGAGATTAAACTTTGGTCTAAAATTTTTGGATATTCACGATAGGATTACGTGGCACGGTATCGGTTTTTGGGCGTGGGCAGAAAAAATTGTTTGAGTGGCCTCAAATATTTCGACTAACGCACCTTAAATCACTATTTTGGCATTTTTGTCAATTCTCCCGGTAAGGTGCGTTAGACAAAAAAGTGTGTGACTTGTCTCAAATATTGGGGCTGACACACCCGACACGATCAGCAATAATTATTTGAATACTTAGGATAAAAAGCAATGCAAGAGTTAAATAAATCATCTTCCGAATCCGCGCAGAAGTTTCGCAATCTTCAGACAGAATTACGCGAGCGTTGGCGAGCGATAGAAGAATTCGACAGCGGAGATTGTGACATTATTATCATTCCTTCTGTCAGCTTAGATCAGCAAGAAATGCGGAAAATTGAGGGTGCTTACCACTACGAAGAGCGACATTTATTTTCATTAATTCGCCTGCGAAATCCCCACACGCGCTTAATTTACATTACCTCGGAACCCTTGCACCCGATGATTGTGGATTATTACCTGCAATTGCTGCCGGGAATTCCGTTTTCTCACGCGCGCGATCGGCTTTTGCTGTTCAGTGCTTACGATGCTTCTCCCAAATCCCTCACCCAGAAAATTTTAGAGCGCCCCCGCTTGATGGAGCGCATTCGTCAAGCAGTACGGCCGAAAAAATCTTATATGGTTTGTTATAACTCGACGCCCTTAGAACGCGAGTTATCTGTTCAATTGGGGATTCCTTTGTGGGCCAGCGATCCCGATCTGTTATACTGGGGAACAAAAAGCGGTAGCAGGCAAATTTTCCAAGAATGTGGCGTGCCTTATCCTGACGGTTCCGAGTTGGTTTGGAATGCGGAAGATTTAGCAGAAGCTGCCGCAGGGTTGTGGGAACGGCAGCCACATTTGCAGCGGATCGTAATTAAGTTAAATGAAGGTTTTTCGGGTGAAGGGAATGCAATTTTAGACCTGAAGTCCCTGGCAGGTAAAGCACCTACAGAAAGAGCGAAGGCAATTGGCGATCACTTCCATAATTTACGCTTTCAATCCAAAGGCGAAACCTGGGACAATTTTAGCAGTCGCATTCCAGAATTAGGGGCAATTGCCGAAGCATTTATCGAAGGAGAAGAAAAGTTCTCCCCCAGCGTTCAAGGCAGAATTATTCCCAGCGGCGAAGTAGAAATCCTCTCCACTCACGACCAGATTTTAGGAGGCCCAGACGGTCAAATTTTCTTGGGTTGCCGATTTCCGGCGGACGAAGCTTATCGGTTGGCGTTGCAAGAATTGGGATGGAAAGTCGGGCAAAACTTAGCTAAAAAAGGCGCTTTAGAAAGATTTGGAGTAGATTTTCTCGCTGTAAAGCAATCCGACGGAAAATGGGATATTCAAGCAATAGAAATTAACTTACGTAAAGGAGGTACAACTCATCCGTTTATGGCTTTGAAGCTGTTAACAAACGGTCGTTACGAGCGTACTACCGGATTATTTTACAGCCAGCAGGGCCGTCCGAAATATTATGTCGCTTCGGACAATTTGAAAAAAGAGCGCTATCGGGGATTATTACCGAACGATTTGATGGATATTATTGCTGACAATCAACTGCACTTTGACAGCGGTACAGAGACGGGCAGTGTGTTTCATTTAATGGGTTGTTTGTCGGAGTTTGGCAAATTGGGAGTGACGAGTATCGGCAATTCGCCGCAACAAGCTGAGGAGATGTATAACAAAGTTGTGAAAGTTCTCGATCGCGAAACGCCAGGCGATTTTAAATTTTAGATTTTAGAATTTATCCAGCCAGTCAGCTTAGAACCCCGGCTTTTTGAAGAAGTCGGGGTTCTAATATCCTTAGCGTTTTGTATAGCAAATGATAAGACGATTAGGATGTTCTTAATCACCCAAATCATTGCTATTATTGAATGGGCTTTTTTGCTTCTTCCTTCTTCCTTCCGTTAGAGCTAATTTTTAGCGGGATAAAGGGGCGTGGGGTCGATCGAACCTGTGCGGTTGAGTGGCCAAAAACGCACAATTGCCCTACCGATGATATTTTGCTTGGGTACAAAGCCCCAATAATGACTGTCACAGCTTGCGTTGCGGTTGTCGCCGAGTACCAAGTAAGAATTTGGAGCTACAACTACAGGCCCGTAGGGATACTGCGGAATTTCTTCAATATATTTTTCCTGTAGCGGCTGCTTGTTAATAAAAACTTTTCCTTCTCTGACTTCCACACTGTCCCCTGGCAGTCCGATCACTCGCTTGATATAGGCATCTTTGATCGGTGGCGGCTGTCCCGTGCACAAACTAGCCGGATCGGGAGGCATAAATACAATAATATCTCCTCGCTGGGGTTCTTGGAATCGATAGCTGACCTTATCTATAATTAATCGATCGTTAATTTGTAAGGTTGGGAGCATCGAGCCGGTGGGAATGTAGCGTGCTTCGGCAACCAGGGTGCGGATACCAAAGGCTAAAAATGCTGCTAAGCCGATCGTCTTAATTCCTTCGATCCAAGGATTTTCGGTGTCTTGCGGAGGTTTTTCGTCGGCTGACTTGTCTAGACGAGTCATAGGGTATTGTAGTGACTGAGCTGGATACGAATTATAAACTTAATAATGCTTCCATGCTAGCACGCTGTTTACTGAATTAAGGATATCTTATGACTACCCAATCAAGTTTGTTAATCCGTCGCGCTCGCATTCTTTTGCCCAATGGTGAGTTTTTGGTAGGAGATGTACAAATATGCGATCGCAAAATTGTCAAGGTTGCTGCGGAAATTGTCGAATCTGGCGATCGAGAAATAGATGCGAAAGGCTTAACTCTGTTACCCGGAGTAATTGATCCCCAGGTACACTTCCGGGAACCGGGTTTAGAACACAAGGAAGACTTGTTTACGGCTAGCTGTGCTTGCGCTAAAGGCGGCGTGACATCGTTTCTGGAAATGCCGAATACGCGACCTCTGACCACAACCCAAGCTGCCTTAGATGATAAACTAACTCGCGCTGCCGAGAAGTGTTTGGTGAATTACGGCTTTTTTATTGGTGCAACGCCTGAGAATTTGCCGGATTTGTTGAATGCGAATCCGACTCCGGGAATTAAGGTGTTTATGGGTTCGATGCACGGGCAGTTGTTGGTGGATGGAGAAGCAACTTTAGAGGCGATTTTTGCTGCAGGCGATCGACTAATTGCAGTGCACGCAGAAGACCAAGCTAGAATCAACCAGAGGCGTCAGGAATTTGCCGGGATTTCCGATGTTGCCGTACACTCGCAAATTCAAGACAATCAAGCAGCTTTATTGGCAACTCAACTAGCAGTAAAACTTTCTAATAAATATCAGCGGCGACTGCACATTCTGCACCTTTCAACGGGGGATGAAGCTGAGTTTTTGCGCCAGGAAAAACCGAGGTGGGTGACAGCAGAAGTTACGCCGCAGCATTTGTTGTTAAATACCAACGCCTATCAAAAAATTGGCAGTTTAGCTCAGATGAATCCGCCTTTGCGCGAGCCCCGCGATAACGAAATACTTTGGCAAGCTTTACTCGACGGGGTAATTGATTTTATCGCCACCGACCACGCGCCGCATACATTAGCAGAAAAAGCTCAAGAATATCCAAATACGCCGTCGGGAATGCCCGGAGTCGAAACTTCTTTGCCTTTGATGCTGACCCAAGCAGTAGACGGAAGATGTACAGTTGCTCAAGTTGCTAATTGGATGTCGGCGGCTGTTGCTAAGGCTTATAAGATTCCGAACAAAGGGGTGATTGCTCCGGGTTTTGACGCCGATTTAGTCTTAGTTGATTTGGAGAACTACCGCCCGGTGGTCGGAGCAGAGATGGCGAGCAAGTGCGGCTGGAGTTCCTTTGAAGGTTGGAGTTTGACTGGATGGCCAGTTGTGACTGTTGTGGGAGGAAAAGTTGTTTTTGAGCATGGTAAATTGGATACAAATGTGAGGGGAGAAGCATTGACATTTGACGCTAAGTAAGAACGAATTTAACTCAAGTGTTATAATTGGGTATTCCCGCTCGCAAAGGCGATATTACCCATGCTTCTCCAAGAACTAGAAACACAACTCCTGGCCTTAACTCCGACTGAGAAAGCTGAAGCCATCCGGCTTTTAACCCAAAGTTTAAACAATAGCTGGCCAGGAATCACCAAAACTCCCGACGTGTGTGGCGGCGATGCTTGCATTGCCAAAACTCGACTTCCCGTTTGGCTGTTCGTGAGTTTACGTCGTCAAGGTTCAAGTGATGCTGAACTTCTACAATTTTATCCCCAGTTAAATGCTGCAAACTTAGTAAATGTCTGGACTTATGCTGAGGCTAACTCAGAAGAAATTGAAACAGCACTCCGAGAAGAAGCAGCAGTGATGCAGGAAGTATAATTGATGGCACGTCTCTATGCAGATGAACAGTTCCCGTTTCCTGTTGTGGCATTGCTGCGAAATTTTGGTCACGATGCCCTGACTATTCAAGAGGCAGGAAATGCGGGAGATGATGACCCCGAAGTATTAGCCTTTGCTGTGAATAATGATCGGGCGGTTATGACGCAAAATCGTCGGCATTTCATTCGCTTGCATACTCAACAACCAAATCATGCTGGTATTATCGTGTGTACAGACGATAAAAATTTAGAAAGGTTGGCAACACGCATCAATGATGCTATTTCTGGTGAAGGAACTTTGAGAGGCAAATTGATTCGTGTCAACCGTCCGCAGTAAGTACGCGCGAGCGAAGCTATCTTTCAGCAGAGGTTCCCGAAGGGTAGGGCATCGCCCTTTCTCAACCCTGTGATGGCCAATCCAATAATTGGCAATCACCAATCAATTCAATTTGTCGCCCACTATCGCAATAACTCAGACAAATTTGCAAAGAATTATCGGGCTTGTACTGCAATCTTTCCGCCCATTCGATCGCCACAATTCCCAAATCCATTTCTAACCCGTCCCAATAACTTTCTAAGTGCAAAGCCTCCACTTCCTCGGCTTCTAGTCGATACAAATCTAGATGATACAGCGGAATTCGTGCTCCAAAATACTCGTTAATCAGCGTGAAAGTAGGACTTTCGATCGAGTCGGAGATTCCTAAACCTTCAGCGATACCTTGAACCAAGGTAGTTTTGCCAGCACCTAAATCTCCTTGTAATAAGATTACAGTACCAGCGGAGAGCGATCGACCTAACGCCATACCAAACTGGCGCGTAGCCTCAGAATCGGGAAGCAAAGTTTTCATTTCAATAATTAGTCATTAGTCATTTATTATTTGTTATTTGTTAATCGCTGGTGGCTGCCAATAACCAATAACTAATAACTAATAACATTAGTCAACAGTCAACACTCAACATTCAGCAGTCAGCAGTTAGCAGTCAGCAGCTTAAATGTTTTGCGCGCGGCCGTACCAACGCAGCAACATCCCCGCCAACCTTTGAGAATTGTGGCGAATTAAACCCGTATTTTGATCTTCATCCATGACATTGGCGATGACAACTCGCCGCCCCAATTGGGTCACGGCTTCTCGATCGAGCACAACCGGATAAGAATCCTCCTGAGAATAGCGGATCAAAGCCTTTGCAGAAGGGACTTTTCCTTGAACTACTACAGCATCAAACAGCGGCCTGCCGCAAGCGCGGTCGATCGCCCGAATGTGGTCTGCAACACTGTATCCGTCAGTTTCCCCCGGCTGAGTCATAATATTGCACACATAAATGCGCGGAACTTCGCTGTTGGCGATCGCATCAGCAATTTCCGGCACCAACAAGTTCGGAATGACACTCGTATAAAGACTCCCCGGCCCAATAATAATAAAATCCGCTTCCCGAAGACATTCCACAGCCCTAGGTAATGCCGGAGGATTAGCAGGATTACAGCCTATTTTGAGGATTTGCCCGTTAGCTTTTGTAATGTTGGACTCCCCCTCAATCCTGCGGCCGTCAGCGAGTTCTGCCCACAAAGAAACATCGCTCAGAGTAGCCGGCAGCACCTCTCCCCTCACTGCTAAAACTTTAGAACTCGCCGCGATCGCCTGTTCCAAATCTCCAGCAATATCGCTCATCGCCGTCAAAAACAAATTCCCAAAACTGTGACCCACCAAACCGTCACCAGCCCGGAAACGATATTGAAATAACTCAGTCAATAACTTTTCCTCATCTGCCAAAGCAGCCAAACAATTGCGAATGTCTCCCGGCGGCAATACCCCAATTTCCCGCCGCAGCCGCCCGGAAGACCCGCCATCATCCGCCACCGTGACAATAGCAGTGATTTTGGCGCTGTAATCCTTCAAGCCCCTGAGCAAATTAGAAAGGCCCGTACCGCCCCCAAGTGCCACAATTTTCGGGCCGCGGTGCAAGCGACGGTGGTTGAGGAGTCGATCGACCAGTTCCTCGTTGCCTTCGGGCATCAGCACTTGGGTAATAGAGTTCAAACTGCGAGTTTGTCCCCACAGAATTAATAAAATCCCGCCAGCAATGATGATCGGGCCCGACACGTAATTAGGAATAACTTCCGCAATCCACGCCAAAAAATTTCTCAACAATTGCAATAAGAAGAAAATGGGAGTCATCCCAGTCCAAATCGCTAAACCCAAAGTGGCAAGTACCACGCCGCTGGCACTAATCAGCAGCCACCGTTTCACTAGCAGTCCGGGGGCTAACCACTTAAACCACTGGTGAACTCGCCCGTTCCGCAAAGAAGGGGGGTAAGGATTTCTGGATTGGGCAAAAACCTGCTTGGCTTTAGCCAAGACGCGGAGGGCTTTAGGAAGTGAACTAATTGACATGGTTAATTAGTCTTAAGGGTATTGGAACAGCTCGAGCTGACAAATTTACAATACAAGAGAGTTTTGATTCTGGCAGTCAATTTAAGTAATTAGTGATTAGTTATAAGTCATGAGTCATTAGGTAGACTGAGGACTGAGGACTGACAACTTATTGATAACATCCTATGGCTGAGCCACTAATCGAACTCAAGGGGGTAAGTAAGTCCTTCGGTCAGAACCCGATCCTCGATCGAGTCGATCTGAGGATTTATCGGGGAGAAGCCCTGGCAATTATTGGCCCTTCCGGGACGGGGAAATCTACGATTCTGCGGATAATTGCGGGTTTGTTGGCCCCGGATGCCGGTGAGGTTTTTGTTCAGGGACAGCGCAGGGTCGGATGGGTGGACGACGTGGCAGATCCGATCGGAATTGGGATGGTTTTTCAGCAAGCGGCTTTGTTTGATTCGCTGACGGTGGAGGAGAATGTCGGTTTTTTACTTTACCAGCATTCTAAGCTGCCGCGCCGCCGCATTCGGGAATTGGTGGAGGAAAAGTTGGAGATGGTGGGTTTGCCGCGAATTGGCGAACGCTATCCAGCGCAGTTGTCTGGGGGAATGAGGAAGCGGGTAAGTTTTGCCCGCGCTATCATGGCGAATCCTGATAATGACAGGGATAATCCAGAGGTTTTGCTGTACGACGAACCGACGGCGGGTTTAGATCCGATCGCTTCGACGGTAATTGAAGATTTAATCCGTGAGTTGCAGGCTGCCCAAGGTGTTTGCAGCACTTATGCGATCGTCACTCACCAAGACAGTACCATCCGCCGCACTGCCGATCGCATCGTATTTCTCTATCGAGGCAAAGTGCAGTGGGAGGGAACTGTCAATGACATTGCATCGACAGATAATTTACTGATCAGACAATTTTTTAGCGGCAGTGTTACTGGGCCTATTCAAGCGCTTGGATAGTCAGCCAATTTTAGATTTTAGATTTTAGATTTTAGATTGAAATGACCGATGATGAATGACTAATAACCAATCACCAATGACTGAGGAGAAAATATGCGATCGCGAACTGTAAGAGAAGGCTCTGTCGGGTTCTTAATTTTAGTAGGAATCGGTTTATTTGGCGGCTTAGTGCTCTGGCTGCGGGGCGTGCAAATAGGGAACCGCAGCTACAAATTCGCCGTAGAATTTGGCAGCGCCCAAGGAATGCAAATAGGCACGCCCATCAGGTATCGTGGGGTTGCAGTTGGTAAAATTACCGCCCTCCAACCGGGTTCCAACGGCGTAGACGTGACGCTGGAGATTGCCCCCGGAACTTTAGTGATTCCCAGGGATGTTACGATCGAAGCGAATAAATCGGGTTTAATTGGCGAATCGTCGATCGACATTACCCCCAACTCGATTTTGCCAGAATCATTACTTACTGCCAATCCCGTTAGTGCCGACTGTCCCGCAGAGATTATCTGCAACAATTCGCGCTTAAAAGGTCAAGCTGGTGTGACTATCGACGAACTAATTAAATCCACAGTTCGCCTAGCTAATTTCTACACTGACCCCGCCCTGTTCAACAATATTAAATCTCTTGCCGAGAATACAGCCAATACAGCTAAAGGTGCAGCTAAACTCACTCAAGATTTATCGACTTTAACTCAAACTGCCCAAGCGGAAATAAAAACTTTAAATCAATCTGTAAGGGGAGACATTGGGAGCTTAAATCAATCTGTTAAAACTGAAATAGCCAGTTTAAATCAATCATTAAAGGGGGAAGCAAGCACCTTAAATCAATCATTGAAGGGAGAAGCAAGCACCTTAAATCAATCGATTAAGACGGAAATATCAGCCGCCGCCACTGATGTTTCTAAAGTAGCAGCTACGGCGGACACTTCCACAAAAGCCGTATCTGCCGCTGCGATAAATTCTGCTAATTCAGTAACTCAAGCAGCCAATCAAATTACATTAACAGCCAACCAAGTCAATTCTTTAGTAGCAACTAACCGCGGCAGTTTAGTCTCAACTCTGAATAACATCAATCAAAGCAGTCAGGAACTGCGGGTAGCTGTCAGCAGTTTGAGTCCGACAATTAATCGAATCAACCAAGGACAATTGCTGAACAATTTAGAAGTTTTATCAGCGAATGCTGCCCAAGCTTCTAGTAACTTGCGAGATTTATCCAGCCAGGTAAACAATCCCGCCAATTTGCTATTATTGCAGCAAACCCTAGATTCTGCACGAGCTACATTTCAGAACGTGCAGAAAATTACTTCCGACGTGGATGATTTGACAGGAGATCCGGCTTTCCGCAACAACATTCGCAGGTTGTTCAACGGATTGGGAGGCTTGTTGGGTTCGACAGAACAACTGCGACAGCAAGTTAAAGTTACTCAAACATTAGCTCCCCTTTCTGAGAAAGTAAATGCGATTACGCCTGCCATAAATCAATCAGTAGAGCCTGGATTTCCCAGCTTGCAAAAACAGCCCAAATTGCCTGTTTTACCTTCTCAAACTGCAAGGTCAGCAGAATTATTGGCTCCCGAAAATACTCCTTAAAACACGGTATTATTGAATAACCGCTAGTGCAATATTCGCGACTTACTCTAGTTAGTAATGTTGGCAATACGCACTTTGATTACAGCTAGTTAATCAGGTGCGGTTTTCGCACCAGGCATTAAACTTATTGTCCAAATCCTATTAATAAAAAACTATTTCTATCGAAACCAGGAAAACCAATGACGCAAACATTATCGAAACCGGACGCAACCAAAAGCCAGTATACTGTGACTTGGGAAAAATTGCCAGACGACTTTAAATTACCCGACGATCCTGTGGAAAACATCGACCAACCACTTTTAGCCGCGGCCCTGCGAGAAGCCTTGGATCTCGCAGGATTTATCCTAGCTTCAATGCTAATAGCCTCCAATTTTGGACTCTGTGCCAAAGTTAACGACAAAATAGTAGTAAAAGCCCCTGATTGGGTGTACGTTCCCTCGGTATTGCCAGCAGAACTAGGAGAAGTTCGCCGCAGTTATACGCCCAATGCTGAGGGAGAAGTACCTGCTGTAGTGATGGAATTTTTATCGGACTGACGGTAGTGAATATTCAAATAAACCGACATATCCTTACGGGAAATGGCGGTTTTATGAGCGAATTTTGCAAGTACCGATTTATGTAATTTTTGAACCAAAATCGGGAGTATTGGAAGTGTACAGACTCTCTGCGTCGGGAGAATATGAATTGCAAGAACCGGATGCTAATCAGCGATTCTGGATAGAATCAATGGGTTTATTTCTGGGGGTTTGGGAAGGTGAAAAATCTCAGAGAAGGGGTTATTGGTTGCGCTGGTGGGATGAGAATGGCAATTTGCTGCTGTGGGGTGCGGAACGGGTGGAACAGGAACGCCAGCGCGCCGATCGACTAATGGCATACTTGAGGAGTCAGGGTATCGATCCTGATGGCATTTGAATGTGTGGGAGGTTGATCGACCTTTCGGCCATTAATCCAATCCCATTTTGATTGCACAATCGAGTCAGCCAGGGCGTTTTAGATTAAAAATAACCACCATAAAGGAGCGATCTGCAGGACTGCAACAACATTAGAAGAAAAATTAGATCGGCTTTCTGATGAATTAGCCTCAGCACTAGAAGCGGAACGCCAGCGCGCTCCTGAACTCACATCTTTGCTACCGCGTTACCGAGCTCGGTTTGGCGAAATGCCAGAGAGTAACGGCTAACAAGTAAGGGTGCGATCGCCCTTCACCGATCGAGATCGCCCGCGTGTTATTGTCACCTAAATGTCCTTGACAAATCTAAGATTTTGTGTTGGGGCTATAATTGGTTTCAAATTTTAAATGGCGAAGGGGGATCGTTTTGCGATCAAACTTGGGCATTCTAGAGATTAGGTGCTTTGCAAGTGCCTGGAAAACAGCGACACCAAGAGTTAGCAATGGAAAGCACACAGAAAAAATCTAGTAATAGTCGCGTTCATCGGGGCGATCGAATTAAGCAGATTTTTGCGTTAGTATCAATGGTTGGCTTTGGTGGTTCGGCAATTTTTGGTATGGTGAGTCTGTTCGGCAGCGGTTTGAGCAGCCAGCACCAACAAAAATCTGCTCCAGTAGCAGTTTCTCAGGAATCTTTGCTGGCAGCCCAGGAACGGGGATATGAGACGGTTTTGCAGCGGGAACCGCAGAATCAGACGGCTCTGGAGGGGTTGGCAAATGTGCGGTTGCAGATGAATAATCAGATCGGGGCGATCGAGCCTTTGGAAAAGTTGGTGAAGCTAAATCCTGACAGAGCTGATTATAAGGCGCTGTTGAGGCAGGCGAAGGGGAAGTAGTAGGCGATCGGTCAATTTTTTTAGTAAGATAGATTGAAAATCCTTAAATTAAATGTACCTTCCTAATTTAAATACCCGACTTAGTTAGTTTCACAAAAGGATTGAATATGGGCATAGTACGCATGGGGCCACCAATAGAAATCATCTCCCAACTAAAAGAAGCTTACGGGATTAATAATTTTATTGAAACAGGAACTTATCAAGGCCAGACAGCATACTGGGCAAGCCAAGTATTTGAACAAGTTTTTACAATAGAGTATTCTCAAGACCTTTATCAAAAAGTTACCGAAAAATACGGTCATATCAAAAACATAGACTTTTTGTACGGTGATACCAGAAACCTTCTTGACAATACAGTATCACAACTTGAAAGTCCAAGTTTATTCTGGCTAGACGCTCATTGGAGCGGAGGGCCAACCTATGGAGAAATCGATGAGTGTCCCTTACTCGCAGAAATCGAAATAATCAACCGCTCCGACTGCGAACACTTTATTTTTATTGATGATGCCCGATTGTTTTTATCTCCTCCACCCCCGCCCCATGCACCTCAACACTGGCCGGATATTAGCGCAGTATTAAATTTGTTGAATTCAAAAAACAGCAGGCATATTGTAATTATTGATGATGTTATTATTGCTGTTCCGGCGCGGGCAAAAGAACTAATTGTTCAGTATTGCCAAGAGTTGCTCACAACTTTAGGCAATACAGGCAGCGGGAAACAGGAACAAAATCATCAAAGCACTGGGGTGTCTGCTAATAATATCAACCCGGTAGAGTCCATCAATAACTATGAATTAAAGATTATAGAAAATTTTATTGCTTCCGGTAATGTCGTTTTCGATATTGGCGCAAACATAGGTAGCTGGACAAATCAAGTATTAAACATATGCCCCGACGTTCAAATCCATTTGTTTGAGCCAGCACCGCCTATATATCAAACACTTCTACAAAACCTGGCTGAACCGATTAAAAGCGGTCAACTCGTGTTAAACAACTTGGCAATAGCACACCAACAGGAAATTAGGGAATTTTATTACTACGATAAATTTTCAGGATGGAGTACATTTCATCGCCGATTTGAAATCGAAAAACAATATAATATTCCGTCGCCTCAGCCATTTCAAATTTTAACAGCTACCCTTGATGATTATGTCCAAACAAGGGGTATAAAGCGAATTAATTTCTTAAAAATTGATACAGAAGGCGGCGAACTAGAAGTTCTTCGCGGAGCAACTAGCCTCTTGCAAAAAGGTAAAGTGGATTATATTCAGTGTGAGTATGGCGGAACATTTGTTGATGCCAACATCACATTCAAACAAGTCTTCGAGCATTTACAAAAATTTCGTTATACAATCTTTAAAATACTGCCCCATGCTTTACAACCTTTACCCGAGTTTTTACCAGAATATGAGAATTACGAGTATAGCAACTTTTTAGCAGTGAACGAGAGGTTCACAGCTTTGATTTTTAGTGAAGCACCAAATCTGCTCGATTTGCAGGAGCTTTGCGGAAAACATTCTGTTGCACCGCGCGGCATTATTCACATTGGGGCACACGAAGGCAAGGAAATTGCAAGATACCGAGCAATGGGGGTGCAAAGGGTACTGTTTGTTGAAGCCAACCCTGCTGTGTTTGAACGTTTGAAAACGAATATAGCTGGTTTCCCTAACGTGCTAGCGGTGAATTGTGCAGTTAGCAACATCAACGGCACAAGCACATTGTATGTAACTTCTATGGATCAAAGCAGTTCTATCTTACCATTGAAGGAGCATCAAAAGTTTTATCCAGAAATCAAGGAAGTTGAGCGTGTAGTTGTGGAGTCGAGAACTCTGGATACACTTCTAGAAGAACTTCAAGTTAATCCCGCAGATTTTAATATATTAAACATTGACATTCAAGGTGCAGAGTTGTTGGCTTTGCAGGGAGCAACGAACGTTCTCAAACATATTGAAGCAATAAACACGGAAGTTAATTATGAAGAACTCTATGAAGGCTGCGCTTTAATTGACGAAATCGATGATTTTCTGGAGATGTGCGGTTTCGATCGCGTAGCAACGACAACACCGTTCCATCCATCTTGGGGCGATGCGTTTTATGTGAAAAAGCCCGCAGTCACAATGTCCACCCTTGGTAGAAACGGACGGTTTGCCAATCAAATATTTCAGTATGCCTTCTTGAAAATCTATGCCAAAGAACATAATTTGAAAGTAGAGACACCTGCCTGGATTGGTCAGGCTCTCTTTGGTTGCAATGATTCGCCCATTTCTCAGGAGTTACCTGTAGTTAGCGAAGAAACTAATAACCTTTTAGAAGCTCGCATACCAAAAGCCAAAGAAACCTTCAAAGATGTGGATTTTTGGGGTTACTTTCAGTACCATACAAAGTATTATGCAGCGCACAAGGAGTATTTTCGGTCTCTGTTCAAACCTGTGCCGACAATAGAAACTCAAATGAAGGATGCCTTGGATTGTTTGCGATCGCATGGCAAAACAATCGTCGGTTTGCATTTGCGGCGGGGAGACTACGGCTACAGCGATTTCTTCATCGCACCGAGCGAATGGTACAGAGAATGGCTAAAAGGTTTGTGGGAAACTCTGGATGAACCGATACTATTTATTGCCAGCGATGAACCGGAAAAAGTTTTAAGTGATTTTGAGGAGTATAATCCCATCACGACCAAAGATTTAGGTTTGGAGTTACCGGAAGCAGAATTTTATCCAGATTTTTATTTATTGAGCCAGTGCGATATTGTAGCAATTTCAAATAGCTCATTTTCCTTTGCAGCTTGTATGCTCAACGAAAAAGGCAAATTTTTCTTTCGTCCGCACTTGTCTGCCCAAAAACTCATCCCTTTCGATCCGTGGAATAGCGAACCAATTTTGCGGAATGTCAACGTTATCGGCTATACTGACGAAATCAACCCTAAATTAATAACAACTGCGAAAACAATTAATCTTGACTTGATTGAAGAAACGCTCCACGATTTAAACCTCAGAGAAGTTAATTTAATCATTTTCCCCAATTGGCATCAGTCAGAAGAGTCTCTCTCTGGCGAGTTGTCAGGAGTCATCAAAGCTGTTTTGGCTCATCGCGATCGCTCTCGCATTACTCTACTGATAGACAGTAGCGAGAGCGATCGAGAAGATGCTAACCTTATTTTGTGCAATGTTACCATGAATCTGCTACTGGAAGAGGATTTAGATGTTGGCGAGGTGCCGGAAATTACATTAATCGGACAGATGAGCGAAATACAATGGGAAATTCTCTGGCCCCGTCTCCGCGCTCGCATTGTATTAGAGCAAGAAAATAAACAGATGGCACACAGAGCAGGTAACTTGCCACAGTGTAAAATAGAAAGCTTGGCAAATATCAAATTATAAAAAGTAAGTTTAAGTGAGTGCAACTATGAACCATAACGTTTCTAAATCGTCGTTCAACAGGATAATTCCACCTGAAATTAAAAATGATGAATTTTATCGGGCACTTCAAAGGATTGTTCAGAACGAAGATATTAAAACAGTCTTAGAAATTGGCTCGTCATCGGGAGAAGGAAGTACAGAGGCATTGGTGACAGGGATGCGGCAAAATCCGAACAACCCAACGCTATTCTGTATCGAAATTTCACAACCTCGCTTTGCTGAACTAAAAAAGAGATATGCTAATGATGATTTTGTCAAGTGCTACAACGTCTCTACTGTTTCTTTAGAAGAATTTCCCGAGAAAGAAGAAGTTATCAACTTCTACAACAACATTAATACAGGTTTAAGAGTTTACCCACTAGAACAGGTAATAGATTGGCTGCAAGATAATATAAAATATGTTAAAGAATCCGGGGTTGAGCCGAACGGCATCAAAAAAATAAAGCAAGAAAATAACATCGATATTTTTGATGTAGTGATAATAGACGGCTCTGAATTTACGGGGCGAGTTGAACTCGACGAAATATATGGAGCCAAGTTTATTATGCTTGACGACATAGATACGTTTAAAAACTATCAGAATCATTGCAGATTACTTTCAGATTCCCACTATGTACTGGTAGAGCAAAATCTATTTTTGCGTCACGGTTATTCGGTTTTCAAGAAGACTGAAGAAATAGAAAAAAAACGCCAAATTTCCGATATCCCCCTACATTTTTTCACAATCGTTCTCAATGGACAACCGTTTATTCGTTACCATATCCAAGTTTTAAAAGAGCTACCTTTTCAGTGGCACTGGCATATTGTTGAGGGTGTAGCAGACTTGAAGCACGATACAGCTTGGTCTTTAAGCTCAGGGGGAAAAATTGCGGACGAAATTCACAACAACGGACGCAGTAATGACGGAACTGCTGAGTACATTGACGAACTGGCAAGACAATACCCTGAAAACATTACAGTATATCGCAAACCCGAAGGTGTTTTCTGGGAGGGAAAACGCGAAATGACGAATGCGCCATTGACAAACATTAGAGAGGAATGTTTGCTGTGGCAATTGGATGTAGATGAACTGTGGACAGCCGATCAAATTTGTACTGCGCGACAGATATTTATCAATCATCCTGAAAAAACAGCAGCTTTCTACTGGTGCTGGTATTTTGTTGGAGAAAATCTGGTTATTAGCACTCGCAATTGTTATGCTCAGAATCCTCAACAAGATTGGTTGCGTACTTGGAGATTTAAGCCGGGAGCATTTTGGGCCGCACACGAGCCCCCAATATTAGCGGAACCTAATCCTGACGGTTGGCGCGATGTGGCTAAGGTCAATCCTTTTTTCCACGAAGAAACTGAAGAAGCCGGGCTAATTTTTCAACATTTCGCTTACGCCACAATAGAACAGTTGCGTTTTAAAGAGGAATACTACGGTTATGCTAATGCTGTTGCTAAATGGACCCAGTTGCAGCGGCAAACTAGATTCCCGGTTTGCTTGAGTCAGTATTTTCCCTGGGTTAAAGATTTAACTGCGGTCGATACTGCAAAGGCTTGTGACATCCAGCCGATCGCGCTGAAAGAAAAAGATAGCAATACCTGGAAGTTTGTACAAATACCTCACCAACAAAAGTCTGCCAAACCTCAAAAGCCATTTCCCAAAATAATTGTAGACGGCGTATTTTTTCAGCGCTATAAAACGGGAATTGCTCGAGTCTGGAAATCTCTGTTAGAAGAATGGGTAGAAAACGGTTTTTCCGAACACGTAGTTGTTATTGACAGAACGGGAACAGTGCCGGAAATTCCCGGCATCCAGTACCGTCCTTTGCCTGCTTACAACTATGACACAGTGGATGCCGATCGCGCAATGCTACAGCAAGTTTGTGACGAACAGAGTGCAGACTTATTTATCTCGACTTACTACACAACTCCCCTATCAACTCCCTCTGCATTCATAGCGTATGACATGATTCCAGAAGTTGAAGGAGTAAATTTAAGTACACCGATGTGGCGTGAAAAGCATTTCGGGATTCACCACGCATCTGCATACATCGCAATTTCCGAAAATACAGCCCGTGACTTAGTAAAGTTTTTTCCAGATATTGCCTCAGATTCAGTAACTGTAGCTCATTGCGGAGTTAACAGTAAATTTGCACCAGCGAGTCCAGAGGCAGTTAATCATTTTAAAAACAAGTACGGTATATCAAAGCCATACTTTCTTTTAATCGGGCCTGGAATCGGCTATAAGAATGGAACTTTGTTTTTCCAGGCTTTTGCTCAACTTGAAAGCAGACAAGGGTTTGAAATTGTCTGTACGGGTAGTGATTTGTTATTAGATACAAAGTTTAGAGACTATACATCAGGTTGTGCGGTGCATATCGTACTGCAACTGAGTGATGAAGAGTTGATAGCTGCTTATTCCGGTGCTGTTGCACTGGTTTATCCCTCGAAGTATGAAGGTTTTGGTTTGCCTGTGCTGGAGGCGATCGCTTGCGGATGTCCAGTCATTACTTGTGCAAATGCGTCTATACCTGAAGTCGCAGGAAAAGCTGCATTATATGTTAACGATGCTGATGTTAGCGGACTGGTGAATGCGCTTTGCGAAGTGCAAAAGCCGGATGTTCGCAAGGCCTTAATTGCTGCAGGTCTCAAACAAGCGCAAAATTTTTCGTGGTCGAAAATGGCGAAAACGGTGAGTTTGGCTTTGATAGATGCAGCATTCTTGCCTTTAAAGCTGCGGTCAATCAATTTAATCGTTTTCCCAAATTGGCTAGCATCAGAAGAGACGATTTGCGAAGAATTTACACAAGTTATCAGGGCGATCGCCTCTCACCCCGATCGAATGAAGATGACATTACTTGTAGATACTGGCAACATTTCTGACGAGGATGCAAATCTGATTTTATCCAGTGTCGCTATGAATCTGCTGATAGAAGAAGATTTGGACGTTACTGAGTGTGCCGAAATTTCCTTGGTAGGACAACTGGAGGAAAAACAGCGGGAAGCGCTGTTGAGTCGCATCCAGGGTAGACTTGTCTTAGAGAACGAAAATAAACAGGCGATCGCAGCAGCCAAAGCAGAAAACCTTCCCTGCTGTGATCTCGCTAGCTTCAGTGGCAAGCGAGCCGTCCAATCAAAAACAGGAGATTGGCAGTTCATTTTACCAGAAAGTTTATTTCTCAGAGTCTCTCAAAGACAACATAATATTAACGAAAAACCCTCCGCGATTTGCTACTTAGAATACCTCCAAAGAAACTGTCCGACTATCGGTTTAGATACCTTCTCGCGCGTAGCTTCAAGTCTTGAAAATACATCTTGGGACGAACCTGTATCAGCGACGGATTTAAACAATTTTGCTGTAGTCGCCTTGATAGAAGCAGAGCAGTGCCAGGAATCATCCCTCAAAGAAATATATATCAATACAGCTTTAGAAGCCTTAAAGAGTGCAGTAGATTTATACAATCATCCACTCTGTGCAGCTCATTTTGCCCTAGTTCTTGCCCTGACTGGAGAATCCGATGAAGCAATTAAAGAAGCTTTTCATTTTTTGGTATCCCTTGGTATTCAGCAGTCTGCTGGCGACTCACTAGAAAAAATTCCTCCAGCTCTTGTTTATCTGCCACCGACAGGTAGTAGTTTGAAGACGTACCAAGCAGAACAGCTAACTCAAATTTTACAAGCCGAAGACGCTCGCAGTCAATCGATATTATTGTTAATTGAAGCCCTGGGTCGGTCGCAGATAATTTCTTACAATGAATTTGGCATGAGGCTACTGCACCTAACGGCTCAAGTTTTACCAGATTCTGGTTCCATAAATTTAAAAATAGGAGTATACAGCCTGCTAAACGATCAATCGGAAGGAGTCATGTATTTGCACCGTGCCAAACAAATTTCCTCGGATTCAGCACCCGTGCTGCAAGCTCTATACATCGCCTGTAAAGATTTAGAGCAGATAGAATATGCCCAGCAATGGCTAAATTTTGCTAGAGAATTGGGTCAACAGCATCCCAATTCTCTAGAGTGGAGATGGACTGACTTAGAAGTTAACAGTCCCTTCACTTACGTGCCTTTTGAAACTCAACTTTTATTAGCAGTTGAACCGAGGTTTTACGGTTGTATAACCAGCAGCGTATTGATTGCCGAAAAAGACTGGTTTGAAAAAGAAATAGAATTTTGGCGCAGTGCGATCGCACCAGGCATGACTGTTATCGATGTGGGTGCTAATGTAGGAGTTTACACCTTTAGCGCTGCTCTCCGGGTCGGTTCCCAAGGCCACGTGCTGGCAGTAGAGCCTTTTTCTGGCTGCGTTAGCTATTTGCAAGAAACCTGTAGAATAAATCATCTAAACTGGGTGAAAGTTTGTGCCGGTGCTGCCAGCGATCGCTCTGGAACAGTTCGCTTATCTCTTTCCCCTGCCAGTGAATTAAACAAAATCGCCACTGGCGAAGCTGTCGCAGAAATGCAGCCAGACTCTTTTGAAGAAGTCACCTGCTTTACTCTAGACAGCTTGATTGAGCAGGAAAACTTGAGCCGAGTAGATTTCCTCAAAATAGATGTTGAAGGGCACGAACTGTCAGTATTGACAGGCAGCGACAGAATATTATCTGAATTTGCTCCCGTCATTATGTATGAAAATATTGCTGCGGGAAGTAAAGACAGCAATGTACCTGTTGCTGACTACCTTAGAAGCAAAGGATATCGATTATTCCGTTATCAACCTTACTTGCAGAACCTAATTCCTGTAAATTCCGCCGAGGAGTTGCACGGAAACATGAATATAATCGCTTTACCCCCAAATCAAAGTTACCTATTAACTCAAGAATAATCATTTTTAGAAAAAGAAGAGGATACTTTGATTATGACATTTTTTATTGAAAGCTTAAAGAAAAGCGGTCATTTAGAACAAATTAACATGACTGTTTGTAATGTTGGCTGTCGTAAATTAACAAGCCAAGATGACTATGGCAGCCAGGGATGGAATATTTTTGCACCTCGGCTGACTATCTACGGTTTTGATGCAGATGCAGATGCTTGCGAAGCCGCCAATGCTGACCTTGAAGCACGACAAGTCAATTGGACTGAAAAACATATTCCTCTAGCCTTAGCAAAGTCTGTAGGTGAATCTACACTTTATGTCACACAACATCCCATGTGCAGTTCGCTTTATCCACCGAATGAACCTTACTTGGAGCGTTTTTCAGGATTACCCGAACTTGTGAACTTAGATTTTTGTATAGAACTTGAAACCACCACTTTAGATGAGTTCTGCCAGCAGGAAGGAATTGAGGAAATAGATTTCCTGCAAATTGATGTTCAAGGTGCTGAAGTTTTGGTATTAGAAGGTGCAGTAGAAATTTTAAAACGAAGTATTCTCGCTGTTCAAGTTGAAGTCTCGTTTTCTAATTTATACTTAAATCAACCTTTGTTTGCAGATGTAGATATCTCTCTCAGGAACCAAGGTTTTACACTATTTGACTTAACAGGTGCTCGTCGTTTCCGCAGCCATTCCCCTATTGGTTCAACACTCCGCGGCGGACAATTACTGTGGGGAGATGCGTTTTACTTCCGCGATTTAATTGGAGAAGACATTGATCCAAATATGACAACACCTGACAATATTCTTAAATTGGCTTGCATTGCCGATATTATGAATTTCCCGGATTACACTTTGGAATTATTGGAATATCTGACTTTGCAACATGGCAATAACCCCCAATATAACTTTGCCAACAATATCATTGAGGGCCTAGCTCAATTTCCCGAGCTAGTCAAGCAGGGACTAGGTTCCCTGCCTATCGTTGCCAGAATTCGGGATTATATTAGTGATTGTGATATTGACTCGTTTGAGAGTATAGCTTAATAAGGCTAACTTTGGAGATAAATTTGCCACATCTGCTCGTATGCTTTTTCCATCTCTCGCGTAAACTGCTGAGCATTCCAAAGCGGAGAAGTTTGCCTTGACTGCCGCAGTTTCCACGAAATTTGTTGCCGCAAAGCAGCATCTTTCCCTAAGCGAATTCCCCATTCCACATATTCTTCATCAGTCCAAGCAATTCCCTCTGTTAGCCCTGCATTCATCATCATAGTATAGCTGTTGCGTGCCGCAAATTGCTGCCCGACTCGCGTCACCAAGGGAATGCACATCCAAAGAGTTTCTAGAGTAGTTGTGGCTCCATTGTAAGGATAAGTATCCAGAACTACATCCGCAATACCTAAGTTAGCTCGGTGAACTTCCTCTGAAGTAACTGTTGGCAAAAATCGCAGACGATCGCCCTCCAAACCCTCTTCTTCCGCTAGCTGGTTAAAGAACTGTTTAATTGATTTTTCGTCAGCCCCCCCTTTAATTAAAAAATAACTATTCGGCACTTCCTTCAAAATCTTCAACTGTAGTCGCGCTGTGTCCTGATGGCGCTTGTAACCGCTCTGACTACTGAGATACACAATAGCATCGTTAGGAATATTAAACTGATCGCGACGTAATGTTGGCACTCCCACTTCAAAACCATCCACAGCTATGTAAGTCTGGGGCAAGCGCCAGATTTTTTCACTGTAATAATTCTGGGCAGACTCCGGCAGCACGTATGGATCGGCAATAAAATAGTCAATTGCAGGCACTCCTGACGCATCCCAACCCAACCAAGTGGCTTGAATGGGCGCGGGTTTCATCGCCATCACTTCACAGTTAATGTCTAGAGTAATGCTGTCGAGATCGATCAGAATATCGATCTCATCTTTATCGATTTGCTCGGCAACGTTGGTACTGACAATCCCGCACCGATAGGCTTTATCAACGTGATTGACATACCATTCTTGTAAAAAGTGATCGGTATTAACATAATTGAGAAAATAAGCATGAATTTGAAAGCGATCGCGATCGTGGTGCTGAAACAGCCATCGCGCTAGCCAGCCCACAGAATGCCTTCTCAGGCAGTGGGACAAATAGCCAATCTTCAGGGGCTTACCAGAAATGCCCCGGCTTTTTCGAGCTAAGTGTCGCTGTCTGTACCCCTCTATCTGCTCCTTGTTGTTGTTTTGAACGTTGAGTTGGCATAGCTGAGCCAATTGGTTGCTAATGTTTCTAGCATTTCTGGGCTCGTCCTGAAAGTATGGGTAAAAAAAGCTAGTAACAAATAAGTCGTCAACAGTCGATAAGTTAAGCGATGTCGGCTGCTCTGCTATCAACAACTCCTGATCTGACTTGAGCCGCTTGAGTATCGCACAAGCTTCTTCCCAGTATCCACCTGCACTCATTAACCCCCGTAAAATCAGGTGATTCGCATAAACTTTAGCGGGTAACTCTTGTATTAATGAGTAGAAAAGCTTAGCTGTCTTTATCCCCCGATCATATTCACCGACATTCTGATAAAAACAAGCCAAGTGGCGGACCATCTCTGGATGCTCTGAATCTAAACGCAAAACCAGTTCACCCAAGCGTATTGCTACTCTAGTTATTTTTAATATATAGCCTAGCTCGCAAGCAGTTTCTAATAGAATTCCGATATAAACTTGAGGTTCGCGGACATGAGCGAGACAAGCTTCTGCAAACTCCAGCGTTGACGGATGCGAGGGTTCGCGAGCCAAAACACTTTGCAATACTTGCATCAACAGAGCTGCCTCAACCTCAATTGCAGGCTCTACCTGTAGCAACTCGATTAAGCCAACAGAAGTCAGTTCGTCTCCTGTAAAAGTTTCAAGCCGGATGAAAAGCTCAATTAAACGCAACAAGTTGTTAACATCCGCCGGACTAATTTCCCTGATATGATGCCGAATTGCCCAAGCAACAGAGTAGTCTGACAAAACCTCCCGGCGCTCTGCTTCCATTTGCAGCACATCTAAAAGTTGAGCTGTCCATTCCTCCACTTCTTCCGGTTCCCCGTCGGCCATGCCCAGCAGCCAAGTCGTTTGGGCTTCCATCTCTTGCCCCTGCAACAGCAACATCAGCCCCAAGTGCCAGTAGTGGGACTTAGTTTCCGGCTCCGCTGCCATTGCCTGCTCGTAGAGGTTTGCAGCCTGAGTGAAATCTCCTTGGATTAGATATTGACGGGCTTGTTGCTGCCAATGAGCTAGAACAGTCGATGAAATGTTTTCTAAAGAGATTGTCATAGTAATAGTTATTGAAGCTTTCCAGTTTTTATAAACCTCCTGAATAGCAATGGGTAGTGTAAACAACACTACCCACTTTCTTAAAAGATTCAGGTTAGGCTTGCAGGAACAATCCCTGCTTTTATGGCTTTCCTACTTCGACACTACGGTATAGTTAGTGTTGTCGCAAGCTAAGGTAGCAGCAGTAGCCGGCGTATTTGTCAATGTCGGTCCCGGAGCAGCTACACCAGCCCCAGTACTCTCGCACAATACTGCTGTGCTGCTTTTGTCAGCTGCGCCGGCCGCTTGAATTAGGGCTACTCCTCCTATATACGATTTGAGCGCTGTGCTTAGACCTAACGCGACATTTCCAACCTGGGTAGTGGTTGAGTCAATAGTCGCTCCTGTTCCTATAACCTTGTATTGATAGTTCTCCGTCTGAGTTCTAATGCCAAGCCCCAGAACCTCAACGTTTGAGCCAAATTTACCTTGCTCGGCGAAGGATGCTTGCTGGGCACGGTTCATGGAACCAGCGTACTGCTTAGCTTCTGATTGCTTGGCTTTGTTAGCTTGGTTGAGGAAGGAAGGCAAAGCAATAGCAGATAGAATACCGATAATAATGATAACGACCAGCAGTTCAATCAGCGTAAAACCCTTATCTTGTCTTTTTTGATTGAGGTGTTGCAGGAATCTGGCTTTAAATTCAGTTTTCATTGGTTGTTTCTCCTAGAGGGGTGGGATGCTCGATTTCTAACTCTTATATGTAACTTACCCAGTTACCAGCCCTTTAATATCACCCCAAACTATTTTTTTTTTCAACTCCTGGCTTTAATGCTCCAAAAGCACATACAGAAAGACTTCTAAGCTAATCAAGAGTTCCTTGATTTCATTGAATGCTCTCTCCTGATTCACAGGTTCCAGGGTTACAAGGTCTAAGGGTCTGATCTTGAGCCAGCGCTCCGCTAACCCTCTCACAGACTGGGCGCCTTCCCACAGAGGCAGCAAGCAAGCTGCCATAATGCTCTCTATTAAAATCGGCACTAAGGTTGGCGAAGTGACATAACGGCTAATCTCGAAGGAACTCTGGTTAGTGATAGATTTAATCAAATCTTCTTTTAACTGGGGAGTTCTGATCTGAGGATGCAGATGCACCTTTGCCTGCTGCCAGTCAGCCACAGTCCATTCTGAAACTGGTACAAACGACTGAGCTTGGTTGGGAAGACCGCACCAAAAGTCTATCAAACGATGAACTGGATGTAAAAGTTCAAACAGGTGCAGCCGTTGTTCGACAGGAATGTCTGGCAAGCTCATTGCCAGAAATGCAGGTATGTTATTTGGCTCCTTGAACAAATCCGTCAAGTCCCACAACCGCCAACTCACCATACTAATAAATTCTAAATCAGCATCTCTTAATGCTGAAAACACTTCAGGTACAGTATAGCCTTGATCTCCCAACAGCAAATAGTTAGCCAGCATCCATTCTTCGTTTTTTTCGGCTGGAGAACCCCATGTTCTTGCCTTAATAGCCACGTCATCTTTTAGGTCTTGTATAATTTCTTTGGCTAGCTCTATCTCCATCTCCCTAGGATTATCATCCATCAATCCCATGATTTTGAATACTTTTTGAACTGCAAAGTAAGAACTTCGCTGGAGGGAGCTGTGGAGGTTGGTGCGAATAATTCCATCTGGTTTCAAAACTGCTTTCATAGCTTGCAATCCGACAACTGCGTCTGGCAAGAGATAAAGCACCTCGTCACAGTTGATATAATCAAACTGCTGGTTTAAGCTAGGCAGTTCTTCAATTGACAAAGCATGAAACTCTATATTCTCAAAGCCGTGATATTGCAAGCGCTGTCGGGCTAGCTTAACAGACTCTTCGGATAAATCGATGCCAACAATTTTGGCTCCCGGATTGGCCTCTGCCAAAATTAACGATTTGTACCCGCTGCCGCAGCCGGCATCTAAAATAACTTTTCCTTTGGTTTCTATGACTTTCTGATTTCTTATATAGTAAGCTGTTACCAAATTATGGAGATAGAGAGTCTGATAGTTATTCTTAGGAGATGTCTCCAGGGGAATTCTAGGATAAGGGGCATTGTCAAATTGTTGACGAATTTTCTCTATTAACTCTGATGCTTGGGTATTCATTCTGAATTGCTCCTGATGTTGCTAAATTGTGCTGTGGTACTCCATATTCTAATATGTAAAGGTATCTGATCCGCGCATCGCCGGGAAAAAGCGATCGCCCCCACCTCACGTCCCAACTGCAAGCCCAACCGCAACACATACTTGCAATAATAGTCTGAAAACCGATCGCCCAACCAACTACCACGTCCATGAACACCAACATCAGCCCCATCCTCAAAGTATTCACCTTTTCCGCCGCCCTTTCCCTAGCCATCAAGTACGCAGGGCCTAGCTTATCCATACCCTCAACCGACCTCAACGCCCTCATCGCCGTCTTTACCCCCAGTATCATCCTAGCTGTCATCCTCGGCTGGCGATCGCAACAACAGCAGCAGTAGAGACGCAATCAAAAAGTGCGATCAATCTACACTAGATCTAAATACTGTGTTTTTGCCCCAATCTTAATTCCCCGTACAGCTATCAAAACCAAACTTGAGGCACTCACCATGATTCAAACCATCACAGAATTAGTAACATTCGATGAATTCATTGACTGGTATCCTGAAAATTCAGAACACCACTACGAACTGCACAATGGAGAAATTGTTGAGATGCCAAAAGCAACAGGTAAACATTCTAGAGTGGCCGGTTTTACCGCACTGAAAGTCGGAATAGAGATTGATCGTCTCAATTTGCCCTACTTCATCCCCAAAGAATGCGTCATCAAACCCATGCGCGAGGAATCGGGATATGAACCAAATATTATTCTACTTACCAAACAAACCATTGGAAACGAGCGGTGATGGGAGAAATCATCAATTATCACAATGGGTTCATCAGTCCCTCTAATCGTCGAGGTAATTAGCACTAATTAGGGCGATGATTATGCCCTAAAGCTTGAGGCATATGAGTCAATGGGTATTCAAGAATATTGGATTATAGACTATCTAGGATTGGGCGGCCGACGGTTTATTGGCAACCCCAAACAACCTACTTTTTCGGTTTACCAACTAATTGACGGGGAATACCAAGTCAAACTGTTCAGAGGCGGCGAGGGTATTGAGTCCCCAACTTTCCCAGAATTGAACCTGACAGCGCAGCAGGTGTTCGCAAAAGGGAATTGAGGAGGCTGCTTATGCTGATGTCCGAGTAGGGGTATCTGATTAAAGATGCGATCGCCCCCATCTAAGGTATCTTATAGAGATGCGATTCATCGCTTCTGGGCTGCAGAACAATTACCAAGCTGCAATTCCAATACCCTATTCCTCAATCTAAAATCTAAAATCTAAAATCTAAAATCTAATGAAGCTAGGACAGTGGATGGGCTTATTAGCCCTCATCGCATCTTGTTACATCCTGTGGCAAATCAGGCAGGCCCTACTGCTGCTGTTTGCCGCCGTCGTCTTAGCCACAGCCTTAAACAGACTAGCACGCTACTTGCAAAAATTCGGACTCAAAAGATCGATCGCTGTACTCTTATCAGTTAGCTTCCTAATCCTCGTATTCGTAGGCTTATTCCTGATAATTGTACCGCCCTTTACCCAACAGTTTCAACAACTTACCCAAAGAGCCCCTCAAGGAATAGAAAGATTAAATCAGTGGATTGATCAATTTGAGGGTAGCTTTTCAGGACAATTTGGTCAGCGGCTGCCCAATCTTGATGTTAACGACATCATGCAACAACTGCAACCTTTATTCAACCAACTCGTCGGCGGTGCAGGAGCCTTTGTCGGTAACACATTAGGCGTTATTCTCAGCTTTTTGCTAGTCATAGCTTTGACATTGATGACATTAGCAGAACCTCTATCTTACCGTAAAGCATTCATCCAACTATTTCCCTCTTTTTATCGACGACGAGTCGATGGCATCTTAGATGAATGCGAAATAGCTCTCGGTCGATGGGTCATCGGCGCTCTCATTAGCATGAGTGTGATTGCTTTTTTGAGCTTAATTGGTTTGTCGGTCTTGCAAGTCCCCCTACCGCTAGCTCACGCTGTAGTAGCAGGATTTCTTAACCTAATTCCCAATATAGGCCCCACTTTGAGCGTCATCCCCCCAATGACGATCGCACTTTTAGATTCTCCCTTACAATCAGGTTTTGTCCTAATCCTTTACTTTCTAATTCAACAGTTTGAAAGCAACGTCCTCACCCCCTACGTCATGGCACAGCAAGTATCACTGCTGCCAGCAGTAACATTAATAGCTCAAGTATTCTTCGCCACCTTCTTTGGCTTTTTAGGCCTATTGCTAGCCCTTCCCCTCACCGTTGTAGCTCAAGTTTGGATTAGGGAAGCCCTCATTAAAGATATTCTAAACCAATGGAGTGCCAGCCCTAAAACCTTAGCAGCAATCGATTCTGCTATCCATGAAAAACATGAATCTCTAGGAGTCGCCGAAAGCCTGCCAGAAAAATATTTACCAGAACAGAAACCAGACATCCCCGATCATGCTGAAAATGAGGCTCCTGAAAATCAATAGTTAAGGTTCATAATAACTTCACTCCTGATTCCTTCCCAGTTAGAGGACAGAAGTATTCACTCCCAACTGAGAAAAAATGTGGTACAAATACCCTCAACTAACTATCTTCAAGCCTCCCATTTTCTACCGTATCTCGGCCAGCGCTAAAAATCTGTTTAACCGTCAAAGTTAACTGCCCAACTGTGGGCGAAAAAACCCTCTCACTACCCCGAAACTGACTGACTTGATACTCACCGTCAACTAAATGGTGAACAGAAAAAGTAGGTTGTTTGGGGTTGCCAATAAACCGTCTGCCACCAAGTCCCAAATAGTCCGCAATCCAGTATTCAGAAATGCCCAAAGCTTCGTAATCCACCAATTTGTAGCCATAATCATCACGCCAATTGGTACTGAAAACTTCGACAATTAGCCGGAGAGAACTACCCATTGTAATGATAGATTCCTTTTTTCATCTCGGTTCGCTGTCCGTTCCTTGCCTGTCCAAAACGATCGCATCCGGTTCGTAACCAGATAGCTCATTATCAGCTTTAACAACGCATTCTTTGGGAAGGAAGCAAGGAAGTCCTAGTCGTCTGATTTCAAAGTTGAGTTCAGCGACAAGGAATCCAGCTACTTCTGAATATTCTCCGGTGGCTTTAGAGATTTCAACAATAGCTCCATTGTGCAGTTCGTAACGGTTTTCAGAATTTTTAGGATACCAGTCAAGAAATTAATCGAAGCTGACTCGTTTTAATATCGCTTGAGTCATGGCGATCGCCCTTTATTTTATTTATGATATTGTTATTGTATCCGTTATAATTTACATCTTGCATCATTATCCAAAACAGGCAAGATGCCTGTTTTACGAAGAGTGAATTTTCCTGTGGAACAGGCATATTGCCTGTTCATAAAGTCCTTATTGAGAATAGTGCAACATCTCAGTTATAATATATTGCTTTTATCTCAAACAACCAGCTCGATCGACCTTCCATCAATCCAAAATTAATCCAAAATCAAAATCCCTCCAAAATCAATCAATTCAAAATCTAAAATCTAAAATATATGAGATCGATCGACGAAATAAACGATAAAATCAGCCAAGGCAAAGCCACAGTCTGGACAATCGAAGAACTCAAAAACCGAGTCCAAGAAACCAGCGTTAGCCAAGCAGCCAAAGAAGTCGATGTGATTACCGCAGGCACTTTCGAGCCGATGGAATCCTCCGGTGCAATCATCAACCTTGGCCATACCGACCCGCCGATAAAAATCCGCCAGTGCTGGCTAGACGGCGTTTTAGCCTACTCCGGCTTCGGGGCAGTAGACCTGTACCTGGGAGCCACCCAAGTAGCCGAAGACGGCGAAGAATCCCGCGAACGGGGCGGCGGACACGTCATCGAAGACTTAATAGCCGGCAAACCCGTGCAGTTGCGAGCCTTGGGGCAAGTAACAGACTGCTACCCCCGCGCCTCCTTTGAAACCACGATTACCCGCGATACAATCAACCAGTTTTATCTATTCAATCCCCGGAACGCATATCAAAACTTTATTGTGGGAGTCAACGGGGGCGATCGCCCGCTGTTCACCTACCTCGGCCCCCTGCAACCAAACCTCGGCAACGCCGTCTACTCGAACCTTGGAGCCATGTCTCCCCTGCTCAACGACCCCGACCTCCAAATCATCGGCATCGGCACCCGCATCTTCCTAGGAGGCGCCACCGGCTACATCACCTGGGAAGGAACCCAGCACTTCCCGCTACAAAAACGCCAGCCCAACCGCACCCCCATCGGCCCGGCCGCCACCCTTGCACTCATCGGCGACGCGAAACAGATGAACTCGAAATGGGTGCGTGGCTGCTACTTCAAAAACTACGGCCCATCCCTGATGCTGGGAGTCGGCATCCCGTTTCCAGTCTTAAACGAAACAGTCGTCGCCCACTGTGCAGTATCAGACAAAAAAATAGTAGCGCCGGTGGTAGATTTCTCTATCCCCCGGCGCGTTCGTCCCACATTCGGTTTAGTTAGTTACGCTCAATTAAAGACTGGCCGCATCCTGATAGAGGGCAAACCTGTGCGGGCCGCCCCCCTTGCGAGTATGTTTCTCTCCCGGCAAGTAGCATTGGAATTGAAGCAGCAAATTGAAGCGGGTCAATTTACCCTCACGGCCCCAGTTGCTCCCCTACCCACCGACAGAGTATTTCTCCCCCAAGATTTGTGGGGCGCACAAGTCCGGCTCGAATAAAGGATTTTAGATTGGCGATTTAACGGTTGTAAATTAGTCTTGGACAGACTAATTTAAAATCTAAAATCTAAAATCTAAAATTGGTTCATTCCTCGATCGGCTTAGGCTTCTTAACCGGCTTAGGAAGAGGTTCCTTCGGGACAGGCGGTGGTGCTGCTGCTGCGGATTTGATGGTAGGACGCCCTACAGGAGCACCGTCACCGCTGGGCCTAGGAGTAAACGGACGCTTCCCTCCTCCTTTGAAGCCACCGGGCGGCTTGCTGCCAGGGGGGAATTTCCGCTTTTTAATCGGCAGGGCACCAATATTATTAGCCTGCTCAATCATCAGACTGTCAGCTTTCAATTTGACGTGGAAATCCCAAAAAAACC
Organism: Microcoleus sp. Pol12B5; assembly: GCF_036701335.1. Classification (NCBI taxonomy): domain Bacteria; kingdom Bacillati; phylum Cyanobacteriota; class Cyanophyceae; order Oscillatoriales; family Microcoleaceae; genus Microcoleus; species Microcoleus sp. Pol12B5. Next base: position 33,757 of record NZ_JAUBQQ010000040.1, read on the forward strand.
CGATCGCTTTTGTTGCTAAATCTCCCTTGAGTTTCAGCTTAAAAAACTTCATCTTGTCGTCATTCTTGCGGGGAGCTTGCTTGATTTTGACGATGACATACTTTTCTTGGTCTTGGGATTGATAAATCACCTCACCTCTAATCGAAAAATAGCCATCTTCAACATCAGGTTCCGAGGGAGGCAAAGATGCCGTCGATGCTTCGCCGCTAGCCTCAATCTCCGCTGCTTCCTGATGTTCCTCATCAGAGGACGGTTCCGGAGGTTTCTTGAGCGTTTCCGGCTCCCAAACTCCCATAATCTGGGCGTGCAAGTTGCCGTCTTCTTGCCTGGTGCGGGGATAGACCACCCACAGGTGTTCTTGTTCCAGCTCTAGGTGATTTTTGACTAAACTCATGACTCTACCCAGCAAAACTGCATCGATGGCAGTTCCGTCAGCAGCTATCAACATACCCCGGGTGAATTGCTCTTCTGATGGCGTGTAGCGGCCCCGCACCAAACCAACAGCTCGGTACTGTCTGGGTTCGCTGGGGGGGGGAATCGGATGTTGGCGCATGACGGAGGGTATGTCCTCAGCGGCCTGACTTTCGTTAGCGGCAGGCTCGGCGCTTGCAGGCGGTGCGACTGCTACGGCTGGAGTATCGCTGACAGGTGTCGAAGACGCAGCAGACGCCGGGGGTGCAGGAGCATTGCTGGGCTGGTCTTGTAGGTTTGTTTTGTCCTTGTCGGGGGCAGAACTGTAGCGTGGTCGTTGCAGCCTATCCTTGGACGCTGGGGCGTCTGTTGGTGTTGCCGGTTGATTTTGGTCAACAGGTGCAGCCAACGCCGAAGGCACCGAACTTTCATTTGGTGTCTCAGGAATGGAATCTGGATCATTAGGCGGATTGACGGCCAGTTCGCTTGGCTGATCCTTGCGATTTGAAGTAGATTTGGACGATTTGGAAGACCGGTTGGGAGAGGGGTTCATAAAAACTCCTTGCAGCGGAGACACATCCCTTAAGGGAAATTAGGAATAAACTGAAGAAACTGCTTTAAAAACTACTAGCACCTGACAGGCGGGCTTGCGCCCGGAGGTCTGGTTGTGACCCGTCAACGCCAACTTTCAACGCTACGAGTGCCGATCGGTTCCCTGGCTGCTAAAATCCTTGCGAGCAAGGACTTTGGCAGTTGCTGACCGATCGATCCTGCGATCGCGCTGAGCTGGAGTTGCTGGCTAATAGCATTTAGGATATTCAGCTTGCCTATTTTACTTAATCCAATTACCTAACGGCCTGATCCGCCATATTTTCGGTAATTTTTAGCTTGACCAGACTAAATTGGACAGACACCGCAGTCCTTAGGGCTGGGGGTCTGAGTGTCCAAAATTGTTTAGCTAGCATGGAGTTATGGGTCTGTTACCATATTAGCTGCAAGTAAAAGGCTGCTTTGTCCGTTCGGACTTTGAAGTTAAGAACTTTTATGGTTGCATGGATCTAGTTAAGTGGCAGACGCCCCTGGGCGATGCGTTAATTCTTAGAAAATAGTAGGTTTAAGCTGGGATAGTTGAATTATGGAAAAAGCAAACAAGCGTCGTGGGTTGATTACTGTCGTGGTGGTGCTGTCGCTCATCGCTTTTTTGGGATTTTCCCTTGTGCCAATTTTAAACAGTATTCTCCAGGCCAGCCAAGCGCAAAGTCAGTCAACTCCAACGCCTACTCAAACGGCGCAGTCTGGGGAGAAGCAATCAGAGTTGCTGCAAGCTCAGGCTAGGGGGTACGAATTGGTTTTGCAGCGAGAACCTGACAACGTAACAGCTTTGCGGGGATTATTGCAGGTGCGACTGGAGTTGATCGGACAAGGAGTGGGCGACATTAAGGATGCGATCGCTCCTTTGGAAAAGTTGGCTTCGCTGAATCCTGAGACTACTGAATACGGGATTTTGCTGGCTCAGGCTAAGGAACGCACGGGCGATCGCGAAGGGGCTGCTCAGGCTTATCGGTCAATTTTAGCGTCTAAGCCTGGGGAAATTAAGGCTTTGCAGGGGTTGGTGAATTTGCTGCTGGTGCAGCAGCGACCGGAAGCTGCGATCGGATTGCTGCAAGATACGCTGAAGGCTGCTCCGGCTGCAAATCTCGCGAAACCGGAAAGTGTGGATGTAACTTCAGTGCAGTTGATTTTGGGACAGGTTTATGCTGTGCAGAAGCGCTACGAGGAGGCGATCGCAATTTACGACGAATCTGCTAAGGCTAATCCCAAAGATTTTCGCCCCACTTTAGGAAAGGCGATCGTGCTGAAGGAACAGGGTAAAACAGATGAGTCAAAAACGCTGTTCGATCGAGCTACTGAGTTAGCTCCTCCTAACTATAAAGACCAAATTAATCAGTTAGCTAGTGGCACTCCTTCGCCTTCTCCTGCGGCTGCGACGACTCCCGAACCGGCTGCTTCTCCTACTCCTGAAGGTGCGCTACCGAAGCCTTAAGGAAAGTTTTAAGTTTTGAGTTATAAGTTAAAAAGTTTAAAATTCAACACTTAATACTTATAATTCAAAACTCTTCGCCAATTACCAATTACAAGCTGCTGCGGCATCCTGACGGAAAATTTTGGTTCTCCCTAAAGGATAAGCTGTTACAGGACTATGCTTCAAGGCAGTTTTAGTATGATGAGTGCAAAATTTTAACTTCATCCTCACCTAGAAGAACGCAGCCGCTCAATAGCTGCAAAAACTGCTTGATCAATTCGCGCTCCCCGGCGCTTGAACCCCAGCTCGGGCAGCATTTCTTTCAAAATTTCCTCATCGGTACGCAGACAACCATCTGATAATATCCACCGAATTAGCGACATCAGTTCAGCCTGAGTATAATCGTCAATTTTGGCTCGTTTTGGAACATTGGGTCGCCTTCCCCGCAATGCTGTAGGAGAGTTTATTTCTGGAGTGAGTGATTGGGATGTACAAGGTTGGGCAGTTTGTGGAACTGCCTTGGTCGGTTGATTCTTCTGTGCATCTACCTGGTTAGCATACTTAACAGCAGTTTCGTAAGCATCCACAGCGCGTTGTATCTCCTCCTCCCGCCGCATGAACCAGTCAGTTGACCAAATGCGGTGAAAGCGCCAGCCGAGTGCTTCGAGTTGTTGCTGTCGCAGTCGATCGCGATCGCGTGCGGTTGGTAGAGAATGGTAACTTGCCCCATCACACTCAATTGCCAGCACAAATCGCCCGGGCTGCTGTGGATGTTGCGCCACCATATCAATTCGATAACTCGAAACTCCCCACTGAGGCAGAAGCGAGATGCCCTGACCTGTTAGTGCATCATAGATATCCTTTTCAAGGGGATTGAGTGGCACGCCAGACTGTTCGGTTTCGCCAAGAATCTTGCCCTCACTCGCGGCATACTGAATGTAAAGCCGCAACAGTTCCACACCTCGCGAGGACGACCGATTCGGGTCCATATCGTGGTGGTCAAATGAGGAAACCAGAGTCATACGCTGCCTTGCCCGCGTAACTGCAACATTGAGACGGCGTTCCCCTCCCTTCGTTAGCAATGGGCCAAATCGATACAGCAGCCTGCCCGAACTGTCTTTGCCATAGCCTACAGACAACAGGATTGCATCCCGCTCATCCCCTTGAACCCGTTCGAGGTTTTTGACAAAAAAGCGTTCCGGACGACCCTCGTCAAAGAAAGCTGCTAATTCAGGACGTTCCCGAAGTGCTGTATCGAGAGTTGCTTCAATGCGCTGTGCGTGTTTGATGCCCATTGTAATTACGCCAAGCGTTTCGTTAGGTCGTTCAGTGGCGTGTTGGATCACTAACTCAACTACTCGCTGGACTTCCCTGGAAGCGCTTTCTTCCTGACCGTCCTGACCGGAAATACACGAGACAAGAACGTGAGAGAGAGATGGTGAACCACCAGGACTGGGAAATGTAATCAGGCGATCATTGTAAATGTGGCGGTTGGAGAAGGCAATTAACGCTTCATCTCGACTTCGATAGTGCCACAAAAGCTCCCAGGTTTCCAGGAAAGAGGACATCAAATCGAGCAGACTCTCCAACCCTTCAACGGGGGATGGAGATTCGGCTTCCTCTTCCTCATCCAGCCCCCCTGCAAAAAATGTTGTCGGTGGGAGTTGGTATTTATCCCCGGCGACAACTGCCCTTTCCGCCCGCAGTAATGCCGGAACTGCATCCTCTGGCAATACCTGACTGGCTTCATCGAAAATGACAACATCGAAATAACGACGGTCAGCGTCCAGTAACTGGCTCACCGAGAGGGGACTAGCCATCCAGCAGGGACTAATGCTGGTTAAAACATCGGGAGCTTCTGCCAAAAGCTTACGCAGTGGCAGATGTCGGGCTTTTTTAGCGGCTTCGCGCCGTACCAACGCTTCCTGTTCTGGATAGGCATTCATTGCAGCGATCACCCGTTCCGCATGGGCGCGTCGGACTCGATTGGAAGATATCTTCACTCTTTCCTGGTCTAGGGCGCGAAATTCTTCAATCAACTGTTCATGAGTTTCTCTATGGAAGGCTGTTAAGGCTGAATCTTGGGCACGCGCCTGGTCGAGACAGGAGGCAAACCAGGCATACTTGAATTGCTTCTGCCATAGGGAGGGATCAGATTTTAGCCGTCTCAACTCCGCAATAATTGAGGACGCACCACACTGTTCAATTGTGCGCTCAATTTCCTTTAGATCCGCCACCTGTTGCGGTGTGTCGCGGTCTGCTGCCAGCTTATTAAAAAGTTCTTTTAAATCTTGGAGCGTTAACTGACTTAGATTACCCTGCCCCAAATCGGGTTCAATAAGCTCTAGGTCAGTAAGGAGCACTTTCAGGCTGTCTCGTGCTGCACTCAAAGACGTAACTTGGCACGGAACTGAAGCCGAACGCGACAGCGATCGCCAATGACTCAACTGTTCAGATGCTTTGGTTATTTCCTGAAATAATTGCCCATTTGATGTTTCTCCAGCTTTTCGTAGTTTTTTAAGAGTAGATAATACATTTTTGAAGTTGCTATCAAAGAACAATGCCAAGCTCTCCGCGATGAAACCGTTTCTTAATGGTGACAGCGCAGTGACTTGCTTTTCCAGGTCTTGTTTAAAGATATCCTCCGAATACAGAAAGAGGGTTTTTTCAACGTCTTCGATGAATACAATTAGCTGCCTGGCTTCGTTAAGGTTAATAGGTGGCTCTAGCTTGAGTGTTTCTAGGCACTTAGAAAATTCTGGTAAACGAACTGTAGCAATCCGCAGCACTACATCATATGCCTTCCACGCAGCGTCTTTCGACAATAACTTGGCTGTCTTCCAACGGGAGGGATGGTCACCAAGAAAGAGACTGGCTAATTCTCCCCTACTTATTTGTCCCAGGCCTTCCGCTACAGTGTCAGCCTTTTCTGCACTGAGTCGATTAAGTTCTACACCGCGAAAGCGGATATTGATTCGCTCGGATTCAGAAAATTGCAACAAAAGCTCAGCCTGAATCTCGTAGATACTCTTATCTGATGGTTTGTGCTTATCGTGCAGCCGTGCTACATGGTCATTGAGCCGCTTCCTTCGATCAACAAAGCGTTGGTGGAGATTGCCGGTGTCTGCTGGGGAAATATTGCGTACCAGTGTCAAGCTTTCTGCTACTTGCTGTAATACCTCTCGCCGCGAGATAGCTGCACCGTGTAGATCGAGCAATAAATGCCCCAGTCCTTTTTGCTCTAATCGAGTTTTCACCACTTCCAAAGCGGCACGCTTTTCAGCAACAAACAGGATGCGCTGTCCTGATGCGACTAAGGTGGCAATCAGATTGGCAATGGTCTGGCTTTTTCCTGTACCGGGAGGGCCTTGAATGACTCCATTTCGCCCTGCCAGAGCTGCATGAATCACCTGCTGCTGACTTGAGTCGGCATCGAAGACAAAAAATTCGTTGTCGGGTGAGATGCGATCGAGTTCTCTAACGTCAATGTTTTGACTCGTACCCCGGACATTTTGACGGGCTGTGATGTCCCCAGCGATCGCGGAAATCATATCATTGGCTACCATCTCACTCAAGCGATCGCGCAAGTCTCTCACCATCGCCATCTTTTGGAAAGAGAAATTACTGAGGACTGCCCGTGTTTTAATCTCAAAGCCTTTTAATTCAGAGGCAGCTTTGGTTAACTCAGAATAAACAGCTTCTAGGTCTGGACTCTCGTCTTCCCCTACGCTTTCTGCCTCCCCTAGCAGACATTCGGGCGTGACTTGGCATCCATATTCTGCCTCTAGTACGTGCAACAATACGGGGTTGACCTGGACTTCGCCGCTACGTTTTAGTTTGATTGCGCCGCGCGCATCTACATGAATTGGCACCAGAAGGACAGCAGCTTCTGGCGGACGGCCTCCATCAGTTGGAGTCCAAGTTGCCATTCCCAAAGCGAGGAAAAGCGTTTCTAGCCCCTTTTCTTCTAAGTTGGCAAGTGCGCGGCGGCGGATTCCCTGTACCTGTGCTGCGGCTTTCAGTTCTTCAGCCTGCGGTAGCAGACGAATTAACGGAACTGTCTTGCCAGTCAGCAACTCTTTCAATGCCTTGGAGTTACAGTCTGAGAAATCAAGTGTCCCCCTCTTAAGTTCGCGATAGTATAGCAGGTTGTTGCGCCGTGACAGATCGATTAGGCGTCGAATCCAACCCTCCCGTACTCGGTCCACAGCAGCATAGCGCTCGCGCTTGGCCCCATCCTTACCAAAGTTGCTCATACCAACACTCTTTTCCCACAGCATATCCCCTGAAGACTCTCAACGCTTGTCTAATATCTGCGAGATCGATATTGATGTTGCTGCCTCTTGAGTCTGATGCAAAGCTTCTCAATCCTTATTTTTCCATACTTTACAAGTCTTAATGCTGGGCAGCCACTCGGATTTCTTGATTAAAGAATCTAGAATCTAGAGTTGACACAAATGGTGGGCAATGCCCACCTACAAATTAATACTTCCTCTCCTGCGGCTCAAACATCGTAATCGCCACCGGCATATAAGCCAAATCAATCCCAGCAGGCGAATAATACGCCATTGTATGCTTCAAGAAATTGCCGTCATCGCGCTCAGTAAAATCTTCCCGCGAATGAGCTCCCCGACTTTCCTGTCGGTTCAAAGCAGAAGTTAAAATCATTTTCCCGACAATTATCAAACTCCGCAACTCCAAAGCTTCCACAATTTCCGTATTCCACAACTTGCCTTTATCATCTAAGTAAACCTCTTCATATTGTTGCTCTAAATCCGCCAATTTCTTTAAACCTTCCTGCATCAATTCGGCGCTACGAAATACGCCACAATACTCAGTCATAGTATCTTGATACTGCTGCCGGATTTGATTGATGCGGTATTTTCCGGGACGTTCTAAAAGTGCCTGAATTTGCTCTTTTGCTTCCGTAATATAACGCTGTTCGTCTACGGCAGGCAACTTGCGATTTTGTACGAATTGTGCTATGGTTGCGCCAGTAACTTTGCCGTAAACTACGCATTCCAACAGCGAATTGCTGCCCAAACGATTGGCGCCGTGAACCGACACGCAAGCTGCTTCGCCGGCTGCAAAGAAACCGTCTACCAAACTGTCAGGACTGCTGCGAACTTGACCGCTAACATTAGTAGGAATTCCGCCCATTGAATAGTGAACGGTAGGGCGCACGGGCATTGGCTGATTTACGGCATCAATTCCTAACAAACGGTGGGCTTCTTCCCAAGCAAAAGGAATTTTGCTCATAATTTTTTCGCGTCCCATGTGCCGCAAATCCAGATAGACAAAGGGGCCGCCGGCACTACCATCAACATTAATTCCTCGGCCGGCGCGAATTTCTATGGAAATTGACCGCGAAGTGATATCTCTGGGCGCTAATTCCATCCGCGACGGGGCATAATTGGCCATAAATCGATCGCCCTCTGAATTAATCAAATAAGCACCTTCGCCCCGCACAGCCTCCGAAATCAACACTCCCACGGGATACAAACCCGTCGGGTGAAACTGCACGAATTCCATATCTTCCAGCGGCAATCCAGCTAAAGCCGTCATCGCCAAACCGTCTCCCGTCGAGGCGTAATCGTTCGACGTGGTATTGTAAACTCGGCCGTAACCCCCCGTAGCAAACATCACCGCCTTAGCGCGCACGACCTCAATTTGACCGTCTAGAAGGCGGTACATAACTACCCCCTTGGCTTGGCCTTCTTCCAAAATCAGGCGCGTGACATACCACTCCTGATAGATGTGAACTCCGCAGCGGCGCAAATTGTTGACTAATTCGTGGAGGATGGCGTGACCGGTTTTGTCGGCGGCGTAGCAGGTGCGGCGGTGGGAATGTCCGCCGAAAGCGCGCTGGGCAATTCTGCCGTCTGGGAGGCGGGAGAAGAGGACTCCCATGTGTTCTAAATCTATGACTACACCGGGGGCTTCGCGGGTGAGGATTTCTACCGCGTCTTGGTCGGCTAAATAGTCTGAACCTTTTACTGTGTCGAAGGCGTGGGCTTTCCAACTGTCTTCGGGATCGACATTTTGGAGGCTGGAGGCCATGCCGCCTTGGGCTGCGACGGAGTGCGATCGAATTGGGTGAGTTTTGGCGACGACAGCTACCTTTAAACTCGGGTCAGTCCGGGCAATTTCTACTGCGGCGCGGCAACCTGCTAAACCGCCGCCTACAATAATTACGTCGTGTTCTAGCATCTTTTTGAATTATTTTGAGTGTTCTGCTCAACTTATCGTGACGCAAAAAAAAACTTCCTACCAAAAGAGCAGGAAGTTTTTTAACTTTTGGTTTGAATGGAAAATCAAAAGTTAAAATTTCAAATTGGACTAGCCGGCGCTTTCGGCAGGATTCTGAAGCGACTGATTTCCCGTTGCAGAAGGTTGAGGTTCCGTACCGGGTTCTACGGCAAGCACTTCAATGTTATTTAGCAGAGTTGTAACGAAAGCAAACAGCAAGAAGGGGAGAGACAGCACTAAAATCAAGCCGACGGTAGCCAAGGCGAAGATTTGGCGGGCGCTACTCCACAAGGCGAGTGCCGACGCTAGACTTAGGAAGATGACTATCAGCCAAACAATGATTTGACCGTAAATGTCGCCAAAGGTGAGGGTACATTTAAGGCGATAGTTTTGGATATTATTCATTTTGCTCCTGGCGAGATTGCTATTAAGACTTGTGCAAAAATACTTTGACAGTGCGTCAATCCCCACTGTAGATTTATCAGTTTAGCTACCCTAGCTTGGTTTGGGGGCTATTTTAAGCATTTTTACAGAAGTCGCAACAAGACTTTATAAATTGTTGCTTTCCCTCAATATAGCAACCGCCCGTGTTAGGACGCAAGGCGTAAGACATCTGCGATCGCAGGGGGTAAGTAATCAAACTCATCTAGCTGTTTACGAATTCGACTTTTGGGCGAAGATCGGCATTGTTCCATCCAAGTTCAAATCAAATGAATCAACTTAACTTTTCTCTTTTGGCGACAGTTAGAGCTCGATATCAGTTGCCACAACCTTCTTTAGTTTTTGTGCCCTCTGGCATTGTGACATCACAGAGGTTATTTTTACTCATTTCCGCACCGCTGAGGTCTGCCCCCATTAAGTTAGCTCTACTCATGTTGATATCTACCAATCTGGCTGATTTTAAAATAGCATTTGTTAGGTTAGCATCAACAAGTTTGGACTTCACAAGATCGGCATTACTGAGGTTTGCCTTAATTAAAGTTGCTCCTTCCAGGTTTGCCATCCTTAGAGAAGCCTTCGTTAGATAGGCTCCCGTTAATTGAGCCATTTCCAAGTTAGAATAACTAAGGCTAGCATTAGTTAAAATGGCATTATTTAAATTAGCTCTATATAAATTAGCATCATTCAGCCTAGCGTTAGTTAAAATGGCATTATTCAAATTAGCTCTATATAAATTAGCGCGATTTAACGTAGCCTTGTTAAGATTGGCGTTTCTCAAGTTAGCACCGCTGAGATAGGCAGGAGAAATATAGATTGTTTGCCCTACACGATAACTGTCAGGACTCAGATTTGCCTCGCTAAGGTTGGCATCTGCGAGATTTGCACCTATAAGCGATACTACCTTGAGATCTGCCTTAGTCAAGTTAGCTTTTTTGAGGTTGGCATAAGTCAGTCTAGTTCGAGTTGTTTTATTACACTTTAAAATAGCTCCAGATAAGTTGGCATTTTCTAAGTTAGCGCCCGTCATATCGTTGCCTTTAAGATTGGTATCTGTCAAGTCAGCACCGCTCAGGTTAATTCCTTTCATGTTGACATCTCCTAAGTCAGCCGATCTGACATTAGCACCGCTAAGATTAGCATTGACAAGATTAGCTTTGTACAAATATACATTTTCTAAGTTAGCTCCTGCCAAATTAGCCCCCTCCAGACTCGCACCCCTTAATTGAGCGTTTGTTAAATCGCAACCTTTGCACTGTTTTGTTTCTAACAGTTGCTTGATGTGTTCCGGGTTGGCGGCCTGAGCTGGGTTGGTCAAAGTCAGGGAAGCCACAAGTAGAGCAGTAGCTTCTGGCAACCAAGCTAGAAAGCTTCCTGTTTGGTCTTGTCGCTTTAGCCATAGGGCAATAATTTTTAAGCAATCGAGCTTGATTGCTGGAATGACTTTCTGGTGTAGATCGTAGCTGTAGGGTTTGGCCATGAGTGATGCGATCGCTTTGCAACAAACAAGATCGTTCTTAGCTTACACCACAATTGTCTGAGGAGTTGCTATACCAAAGAAGCTGGGTTTTTTCGATCGGTATTCAAGGAGCGAATGCAATTTTTATTGAAAAAACTCAGTGTCTGACTATCCCATGCGTCCTGAACTATAAAGCCCAGGTAGATGGGAAAGTCTACTTTTTGAGGGATCCCCGACTTGGTAAAGTAATGTTAAGCTGCGTGGGAATGGAATCAACCTTTATAGCGTCGCACCTGTCTTTTCGCCCATGTCTTCAGAGAGCAAATTGCTGATTTCGCGCTGTTTCCTGGCTGGTTTGGGAACGCAGACGTTTGTGTTCCGGGAAGACCGGATTCCCCAAGAGAGTCCGGTGCTGGTGGTGAGCAATCACCGCAGTTTCTTAGATCCTGTGCTGCTGACGGCGGCTTTGGGTCGATCGATCCGCTTTGCTTGTCATCATTACATGGGTCAAGTTCCGCTGATGAGGGAAGTAGTCACGACTTTCGGCGCTTTCCCCTTGGAAGCACCAGAGCACCGACAGCAGCATTTTTTCTCTCAAGCGACAGCGCTGCTGCAAAGCGGGGAGATGGTGGGGGTGTTTCCAGAGGGTGCAGAACCGATGGTGAAGCTGACTGGACCCAATACTGTGGGGAAGTTTCAGCGAGGATTTGCTCATTTGGCTTTGCGGGCGCCGGTGCGGGATTTGGCGGTTTTGCCGGTGGCCATTAGTTCTTTTGAGGAACACTCGGTAAGATCGGGTGTACCGCTCAAGTTGTTGAGTTTGTTTGATCCTTCGGAACCGCTGTTCGATCGCTCTGGGTGGCATCCTGTGATAATTTATCAGCGAGTTAATGTTTTAATCGGCCAGCCTTACTGGATTACTGTCGAGAGACAGCAGCAATATCGAGGCAAAAAAGCCAAAGCAGTTGTGGCTGAACTCACAAACCACTGTCAGGGAGAAATTGCACAATTACTCCAACGAGGTTGTTTGTAAGTTTGTTGACTGTTGGCTGTTGACTGTTGACTGTGGTCTGGTGTCAGATTTCCAATCTAAAATCTAAAATCTAAAATCGATTGACTTGAATCATGGCAAATGCTAACAACAAGGTTCGTTTCCTAACTCCCAAACCGCCAAAACCAGAGCGCCCTTTATTTGTATTTCTGCCCGGTATGGATGGCAGTGGTTTGCTACTGAGACCGCAAATTGCTAAATTAGCAAATCATTTCGACATTCGCTGCTTAACTGTACCGGCTGACGACATGGCTAGTTGGGAGGTACTGGTTAGCGAAACAATTGCCTTAATTGAAGCAGAAAAGCAAGCGGGAAAGCCGAAGCGGCCGGTTTATCTGTGTGGCGAGTCATTTGGGGGCTGTTTAGCGATGAAAACTGTTTTAGAAGCTCCTCAATTGTGCGATCGATTAATATTAGTCAATCCAGCTTCTTCGTTTCGACAGCAGCCTTGGGTGCAGTGGGGATCGTACCTGACTCAGTGGCTGCCGGCAAACCTTTATCCGCTGTCGGTAATCGGTTTATTGCCGATATTAGCATCATTAGGAAAGATTGGGCGCGACGATCGACGAGCTTTGCTAGAAGCGATGCAAGCAGTACCGCAAAATACGTCTGTGTGGAGATTGGCGTTAGTGCGATCGTTTAATGTTGACGAAAATCAGTTGCGCGGCATCAAACAGCCGACGCTAGTAATTGCTAGCGGTGCAGATCGGCTGCTGCCTTCCCTAGTAGAAGCGAAGCTTTTAGTCAAGGTAATTCCCAAAGCTGAAATGGTGGTGCTGGCTAACAGCGGTCACGCTTGTTTGTTAGAAACGGATGTTAACCTTTACGGGATTATGCAAGCTCGCAATTTTTTGACTAAATCCGAAGAAAATCTGTCATTAGTCAATAGTCATTAGTCATTAGCTATGATTTCTCACTTCTGAGTCAGTTGGGGCAAAATTAGAGATGGGGCGAGGGGTAAAGTTTATATTACAATTAACCCGCCCTGACACTCATTAGTACGTCCCCGAAGACAAGCCACTAACGACTAATAACTAATGACTAATGACTATTGACTAATTAAGATTTAACCATTTTTGAGCGTTAAGTCGCTGGACGACGCCAAACACCATGAGGTCTAGTGTTACCTTGCGCTCATCTATCAAAAAAGGCTCTAAAGTGCTGGTTTTGGTCTTATTTTCCGCGCAGGAAAATGCTCTTTGACTTTGAATATTTTCTTGAGGAAAATATAGGTTAAATTGGCGCTCTCCTTCTTGGAATTTACCAATTACCTGCCAGCAATCCCCGGCGGAACTCATGCCAAAAACGGGAAATTTTTGCTTGGTAAAACTCACCTCTAAATCCTTAACGCCCTGCTTAGTCAAAGCAGTTTGCAAAGCGGGCAAATAATCTTGTTGAATAAATTCCGCAAAGGGCTTGTCTTCAACAGCAGGTGCTTTTTCCTTTTTAGCTTTAGCTGGGGGCTTGTCGCCTTCGGCCTTGGCTGCGGGCTTTTTAGCAGCCGCTGGAGGCTGGTCAGTGCTGGGAAAGTCGGTTGTCTCGGCAGTGTCGGAACTCGGGGCGTTCTCGATCGACGCACTGGGAGTTTCCGATTCGCCAGCGGTAGGATTTTTCGGTTCTTCTGACATTAACGCTTCCTGTTAAAAGTGATTCGGTAAGGAGTTGGGAGTTGAGCAAGCGGGCGATCGACTTTCTTGAGGGCACACATTTTATCGCAAACCAACCTGAGAGAATGGCTAGTCAAAAAAATTTGAACTGAAAACACTCTCACAGGGCGATCGACCGCCAATATCACAACTCCTTTGGTTATTCTAAATCTCAGCGACAGCTCGTTCAATCAAACGGCGGGCTAGAGTTTGAACACCGGTGTGTTCGTAGTAGTTGGTAGTCATGTCGAGGAATGCGCCCACGTAGTCCACCTTGTCAGCAGAAATTTCCACAAAACTCTGCAAGTGGCCAAGTACGTTTTGGGGAGTCAAACCTCGATCGCTCACAAAAGAGCTCATCCAGCCGGAAACCGAGTTAAAGCTTTCGCCGATAAAGCCGAGTTGGCCTGCGGGAGAGCCCCCTGGAATCATGCCACCGATCGACTTAAAGGCCGAATTATCTTGCAAATCGCTGGGGGAGAGTCTCTGAATCCAAGACTGAGTTGCCATGATAAAGTCTGGGCCCAAAGGAATCAAACCATCAAAGCAAACCAAAGCAGCCATCCGCATCAGGGATTCGCCGCCGTAGTCGCCCAAGGATGCGGCAAAATCGCCGATGCTGTCGCCTGGAATGCCGTTGATTTGGCAAAAAGCGAGCAACTCAGTCACTAATTTCAGAGAAAGGTCGATCGTTTGAGCTTTTTCCGGCTTGGGAGTGAGATTGCCTAGCATGGACAAAAACGGCACATTTTCCGCAACTTTGTTAGCGAGGGCGGCAGTACCCAAAGCCTTGTCGGCGTTGTCAATAGTTTGGTAGAGCCAGAGAGCGCGCTGGTAGCCCTCTGATTTATCGTTGTAGAGGTAGATGGCGCGCTCGCCAATTTGCTGAATCAGTTCTTCATCTGTTTCGCCAGTAACGGTGCGAATGGTATTTTCAAAGCCAACTAAATTGTTCCACTCACCGGGAACCACAAAGTCAAGCGCTCGCAGGGCTTTGACAGTCATGTTGTCTTGAGGCAGTTGATCGACTAATTCAAAGACTGTTTTGCTCACAAAAAACTCCTTTTGCTGGAACGAAAATCAAAGATATTACTTTTGGAAGATGGCAAAAACTTCACACTCTATTTGTGGCAAACTTAGTTTTGATAGCGCCAGACTGGAGTCAGGCGCGGAGTGTGACAAGAGACATTGCTACTTGACGCGGGCGAGACCACCGAGGTTAAATTTTGACAGCCAAGCTTCGCGCTCGCTGGCGGTAAAAGAGGGATTGCGAGATTGAACTTTCACCTGATAGCGATTTGCCACTAAAACAGCGGTGATATTAGCACCCTGATTAATGGCGGGATAGCCGGCAATTTGCTTGGTACTTTGCTTAAATTTTGCACCTGCGCTAGGGTTGCCGGCGATGTCGTTAATCGAGAGAACCGCGACATTTTTTCCGTCTTTGTTCAGCTTAGCTTCAGCAAAACCGGATTTTTCTTGAGCAAAAACGCGATCGAATCCACCGCCAGAAGCCGGGAAGTATTTATTTAACTTACCGCCTGCCACTGCCTTCTTGGGCAGGTTTTGATTACTCGCACTTGATTTATCAGCAGTTGTCTGCTGTGCTTTACCAGGTTTTTGGGTGCTTTCCTGCTGGGCTTTGTCCCAGCGGGAGGGGGCTTGGGTTTGACCGCAGGCGGTCACTAACAGCAGTACCGAGATCAGGAATGGAGCTAAGATGCGGCGTGCGGGGGAAAATTGCATCGCTGTCTCCTCATTAGTAGGTTTCCATAACAATTGTGGCTTAGAATTGGGCAATTTGTGTGCTCTGAGGGGATGATTTGTCTTCTTTGCAAAAAAATCCTCTGCCTGCCGACAGAGGATTTTTTTGCAATTACGAGTTTTGAAGGAAGAAAACTGAAAGATTGCTCCACAGATCAATTCTGGGGATGGGGGTAAAGAAACTAAGTTTTCTGATAGCCAGCAATCTCAAAACAATTTTTGCTGATTTTCTCTAGATTTATCTAGAAATTTCAGAGCAATTGTTCATCCATCGTCTTACTTCGGCTTTCCAACTTAAGTCTTACTTTAGGGGTAAGGATTAGGCGTCGCTTTCAATGTAGATAAACAACAAACCCATTACCACCACCGGCATCACCCAGGTAATTAGGGGAATCAAAATCCAAGGCAAGAAAGAGGCAGCGTAGGAACCTGTCATATCAAATTCTCCAAACTAAAGTTAGTGTGTTCCAACAGGGATATTTGGGGGTCAAGCCTAATTGTTGACTAAGCCCCGGAAAATGGCATCAACGCCGTTAAAGTTTTCGAGTAAGAAGTAGGCAACAAAGACACCACCCATTCCACCAATGAAGAAACCACCGGTAAACTGGCTCCAGCCTTCAGCATTTCTGAGGGAATCAGGGGTCATGGGATTAGCGCTAGGGTAGCTGGTGTTGTCTTGTTTGAAAGAGACTAAACCGTAAGCAGACATACCTAGTGTGCCAAGCAGAACTAAGACGAGGGCTGTATATAATCCTCCGAGATTAGCTGCTTCTGGATAATCCCGCAGGGGGCCGAAGACGATTTCGGGGCCGACGAGGAAATAACCGTGTGCCAAACCAATTTCTAGGCCTCGAATTAGGGGCGAGAGTCCTTTGCGGTAGACGGGCAAGTTCCCAATGAATGCTTTTGTGAAATCAGAAGCACTGATGGGAGTTGCTAGATGACCCGTGAACGGGTCGCCGTTAAAGGGTTTAATAAGCTCTGCATCTCTGGGATCGGCCATATTCTGTTTGTCCTCGCAGTTTAAAAAGTTGAGGCGTTCAAGTCATATTTTACGCAGGGACGTGTTTCCTATTTACATAATTAACGGCGAGCTTTAGAAAAGTTCACTATTCTTTAGTTTTTGGAAGAATTTTTCTTTTGCCTCTTATACCAGAAAGCGAGTCGATCGGGCGACACTCCCAGGAAATAAGCGATGATTACTATTTGATTAATGGCGGTGGTTTGGAGAACCCCAAGCTGTTGCCAGCGACGGGCGGAGGTCAGCACTGGCTGGGGTACTATTTCAATGCGGCCTTGTTTTTTCAATCGGCGCACAAATTCAAAGTCTTCCATCAGTGGCAAGTCGGGAAAACCGCCAATTTTGTCAAAGGTAACTGCGTGGAGGAAAATAGCTTGGTCGCCGTAGGGCATTTGCAGAAAGTTCGATCGCCAGTTTACCCCTGTTTCTACCAACCGGAGGCTGAGACTGCGGGCGTCAATCTTGAGTTCAAAGGCCCCCGCTAGCGTACAGGGATTAGCTAGTACCCGACGCGCGCTATCGTCGTACCCGCTAGGCAAAATAGTGTCTGCGTGGAGAAACAGCAGCATATCTCCAGTAGCAGCGGCGGCACCTGCATTCATTTGGGTGGCACGGCCTGGGGCGGTGGAGATAACTCGGACGCCCAAAGATTTTGCGATATCTGCAGTACCGTCCCTGCTGCCGCCGTCGGCGACAATTATTTCGACATTTTTGGCCTTTCGGGCGGTGGAGATGACTGGGGCAATTGTAGGTGCTTCGTTTAAGACTGGAATGATAATAGAAATTTTGAGATTGGGATTTTCTGGCGACATACAGAATTAAGCACCCCGTGAGAGAGACGGGTTTTTTACCAAGCTTATCTGTTATTTGGGCCTGGGGGGGTGACGACCCGCCCCAAACCCATAGTTAGTAAGGATTGAGCCAAATTGTGGTAAAAAAAGATAGGCAGCAGAGTTGTTACACGCTTGCCTATCCAAAAAAATAATGATACCAAGATTCTACC